>JACMPO010000269.1 GCA_014377455.1 Flavobacterium sp. | reverse complement strand
TTCGCCATGGTGAATGACTTTTTTAGTTTAAAGGCCACGTGGAGAAACGGTAGACTTGCCAGCTTGAGGGGCTGGTGCTCGTAAGGGCGTGTGGGTTCAAATCCCACCGTGGTCACTTTTATAGCCTGTTTATAGGCTTTCGCAAAGGTTTCGTGCAACCAGCGTGCAACCATTTTTAAAAACCTTTGTTTTTAGAGTTAATTTTTATTGATTCTAAATAATTTTTAAGCAAAATAACCTCAACTTTTTTACTGTTGAGGTTGTTTAAAATAAATTGCGCATCCGTAAATGTTTCAATGAATTTTCGGTATTAAATTTTGTAATTCCTCCAGTGCTGCATCCGATAATTTAGACAAGTCAAATGGTGGTTTTTGGTTTAAATCTACATTTGCCGTTAAGTCGGTTTTGACTTCACTTTGCTTTGGCAAAATGTAAGGCAAAAGTTTTGATATTGCGTTGATGCGTTCGTTTGGTTCTAACTGCTCCAGCATCGTCCCCAGGTTATCGAGTTCTTTGCCTACAATCGTTTGCAGAAGTTGTTTAGTTTCTGCCGTGGTTCGGTTGGGTGTTCCTTTGCTCCGCCCCCCTGTTTTTGTTCCTGTTGCCATTTTTAAAATTTTTAATGTTTCTATTTTTACCTACTTTAGATATTATTTTTTATATTTGTTTCAGTTTTATACATAGCCTGTGTATTACTATTTTGAACAATTAAATAGGGTTGCCGTTATGGTTGCCCTATTTTTTTTTATGCGCTTAAATACAATAATTCTTTTTTCTTTTTTTGGCGCAACTTTTTTTCTTTTTTTTATTACTTCAGCTGTTTAAGAGTATGATGATTTTTAAATTCAATTTCAAAAAAAATTTCACTCTACTACAAAATCTTTTTAAAAGTTCTTTATATAATATCTTTTTAAAAGTTCTTTATAAAGAATATTTATATAGGTCGTGTGGTTGTATGAAAGTAAAAAAAAAGTAAAAAAAAAGTAAAAAAACAAATGTTATAAAACCTTTATTATAGGTCGTGTAATGGTCGTTACTTTGGTCGTGTTGTTTTTAGTTGCTCCAGTACCTCTTTTAAGACTAGCTTTTCTTGCTCTTTATATTGCTTCTCCTTTGTTGAAATTCTACACTTTTCGGCTTCTGTAATAAGTTGTTTGAGTGTAAACTTGAAACTAACATAAAAACCCCTGGTGTGTCTTGCATAGTGGATTAAACCCCAGCTATTGCGTAACGCTGTTTTTATCTTCGTTGTTTGATATTCATTTGCAAACTTTCTAACCTCAACAGATAACTCACTAACCTCAACTATTGCCTTTATTTTGCCGTCCATTCTCGCCCACAAATAAAGATTTGTTGCTTTGTAATATGGTTTTGTACCAATAAGACTTTTGATACTTAAAAATGCCAGCAAACATATTTTGTCAAATTCCGTTTTGTCATTATTATAAAAATCCCAAAATATAGTTAAATTCAAACCTACTTTTGGCGAAGTGGTCGGTATGCTATTATAAAGAAGTTTACCGTTATCTAAAGTGCCTTTTATGCTTCCTAATGACAAACCATAAAAACTTGCACTTGCTTTTATTTTTGGGAGTTCCGTGCCGTGCTCCAGCTTTAATGAATTTTCATAAATTGAGTAATTAGATATGTCAGTTAATACTTTTTTTGAATCTATCATGAATCCCTCCAGTAACTGAATAGGAAAATTGAAATATTTTTCATCATTCATTTTGTTGCTTTTTAGGATTAAACCAGTTGTAAAAGTCCTCAAAGGTTCTAACAACAATATAAATACCTCCAGCGTTTTCTATTTGCTTTTGATACTCTTTTTGTGCTTCGCTTTGGTATCGGTCGCCAGTGTTTTTACATTTAATTTCAATCTTTACGGTTCGCCCTTGTATGGTTGCCGAAATATCCGCTGTACCGTTTTGAGTAGTGCTTTTAATCCATTGAACGCTCCCGATTGTTCTAATGTTACCTAGTACATCCGTTGAGGTTTTACGGTTGTCTTTTGTTGCTCCAGTTGAGTTGATACGTTCTGCATGAAAACCTCTTAATTTGATGTAGTCAATGACGCATTTTGTCAAACCGTTTGAAGTAGCATCTGTGTAGTTTGATTTTATTGGGTAGGGAAAATTCGGGTACTGCTTTTGCTGTTTCGTAAATGCTAAAAATTCAAGCTGCATAATCGCTTCCGATTTTGTTTGTTTTTGTGCGGTCGCCTGTGTGTTGCTACTATTCATAATACTAATGATTAATAGGTTTAACGGCTTCTAAAACTTGTTTTCGGCTGTAAAATACACGGTTTCCAATACCACTGCTCAAAAGTTTACCGCTTTTGGTATGTTTCCAAAGTGTTGTGAAATTGATTGATAAAAGTTGACAAACCTCGGACCGTGTGAGTAGGTCGCTTTCAGGTTGGACTTGTTCCTGTTGTTGAAGTTGTAACAACGGTTGTAATGCTTCGGCTAGTTGTTCTAATGTAATGCCGTTTAAAAAAATTTGTGATTCCATTTTGTACACTTATTTATAATTAATAAGTGCAAAAATGTATCTATTCGTTTGGTACTAAACTGCCGTACAGTACAGTTTAAGTACCGTTTGAGTACGGTATTTATTCAGCTTCAATTTGATTGTATTTATTTAAAAATTCAGCTCCAAAGGGCAGATGATTTTCAGTCAAATGTTTGTGTAATTTTTGAATTTTATCTTTGTTTGCAAAGGTGTTATTATTTGTATTTTTATTGTCTGTTATAGTTGACGAAAAAAAAGATCGGACGCTTTCTTTAAATCCAAGTTCCAAACATATTTTTGTATAATGTCCTTTGTCTTCTTTGTATTTATAGTATAAGTTATACGCTTCGCCCGTTGCTAGCGGTATGCCTGTTATAAACCAAATTTCTTTTTTATAATCTTTGACTTTTTTATTTGTTGGAAGTCCAAAATAGGGCGTTTCCGTTTCCGTGGCTGTTGGTTCTGGTTGTTGAGGTTGGATTTTAACTAAATCATTTATTAGAGTAAGCTTTTGTGTTTTTACAGATTTTTTGAATATTTTGTTAACATTTTCAAATTTTTGCTTCAACGGACTGCAATAAATATCAATTCCAAATTCACGGTCTAAAATTCTAATTATAAAATCGTTTATCAATTTTATGAAACGTTCTTTTGTGAAAATTGCCGTTTTCAAATCATTTGTTTCAATCAAAAAAGATATGTTTCTTTGGTATGATTCTATAACATCAATTACAAAGTTTACCTTGCTAATTGCATTATTAAACTTATTACATTTTAAACCATTTCTTTGATTCCAGTTAGGCTGCAAAGGGGTTTCAAAAACATTACACGGTTCTAATAATAAAAATGCTTCAACTATTTTTTTTGATAATTTACCCAAATCATTAATGAAATTTAGAATAACATCTTTGTTGGTTTTGAGGTTTTCATATTGATTCAAATTTTCAATGCTTTGGTTAATTTGATTGTCAATAATTGTTTTGTAATATTGATTGTTGATTTTGCCGTTATCGTCAATTTTTTCAAAGTAAAAAGCAATTGAATCTATACATTTAAAAGCTTTTTTGTACTCGTTAATGTATGGTTCTAATAAAATATCCTGTTCCATTTTCGCCTGTGTTTCTTTAACCTCAACTATTTTACTTAATTTAAAAGTATTTTTTTGTCTAATAAAATTTTATTAAGATTAAATACTACTTTGTCTTTATCGTTATTTATTTGCCATTTTATAGGCTGTGACTTATTCAAATATTCGGCTTTAAATATTAATAAATCGTTTTTAGTTTCAAGTTTATAAATCTCAAATAAATCCAAACCCTTTTTTTTCGGGTAGTTATAGACTATATCAATATTATATTCTTTATTAAAAATAAAAGTGCGTTCTACAATATAAAAATCGTTTGAGTTTTCTCTTGAAAAATCAAACTCTTTGCAAATTTCTGTATAGACGTTGTTTTCGTATTTTATAATTATATTTACTATCATAGTCTATTAATTTACGTTTCTTAAAACCTCCATTTGTGGTGGTGTTTTTTCTTTTGGTACTAACTTACTAAAATAGTCCAGCATCTGAAAAGCGTTATCATAAGTAGTTTTGCCAATGTAAGATAAAAACGTACGTTCCGAGCCGTGGGCGGTTATATTCATTAACACGGGTGTTGGAATACGTCCGTAAAAATTAGTAGCAAACGAACGTCTACAAATGTGACTGCTTATAAGTTCGTGCTTTGGGAACACGCCTTTAATAGTTGGGTTGTTTGCCGTTACTTTTTTACGCCCTTTGGTTGGTGCATCAATTCCAGCAATTTGGCAAATGTCTTTCAGGTGTTCGTTAAAATGCGTCAAAGAAGTTTTATAAGGCAAACCGCTTTCGATTATTTCGATTGCTTCAGGTAGTAATGGAATAGCAACCAATTTACCTGTTTTCTGTTGCTTCAATTCAATTATTTTGATGCCGTTTATATCTTTTATGTTTTTGGCTGTAATGTTTAATAGGTCGCCCCCACGTTGCCCGATTAAGCACCCCAATAGTAGCCACTTTCGGGCGTTTATTAATGCTTCACGAATTAAAGGGGTGTTTTTTATTAGTTCCTGTTCCTGTTCACTCAAAAAAATAACGTCTTCGGGTGCTTTGGTTTCAGATAGATTTTTAATGTTCTTAATTTGTGTTGAGGTTTCAATATCGTTTTTGTGTGCATCGTTGCAAATAGTCAAAATGTTTGCAACGTTTTTGCCTACATAGTTAATCGAATAACCTTTGCCAAATAGCCACATTTTAAATTTTTCTACAAATTGAATATTGATATTTTTAATAATAATGCTTTTGCCTTTGAGTGCATCAATTTCGTATTTGCGTATAGTATTAAGGAACAATTTAAGATTTTTAACACGTCCGTCACTCAAACCAAATTCACGTTTTTGATTGCTTTTGTAGGGTGCTTCGTTTATGAATTTTTGAATGTAGTTTGTCAATACGTCCAATTCCACAATAGGGGTTTTATTATTGAAAACATCAATTTGAAGTTGTAGCCATTCGCCTGTAATTTCTGTTCCGTTTGCCGTTGCATTGTTATAAGCATCTTTGATAAACATTTTTAGTTTATCGAGTTTATCAGTAAGATTTTTTAGGGTTTCATTTCGTTGCAAAGGTTGTGCTTTGTCTTCGCTCCAATCATTTGCATTAATAACAAAGTTTGTTTTTTTAATCAGTCTAACATTTCGACTTATTGAATAACGAATAAAGATATTTGCGTTTTCGTTTTCAGTACGAAGTAAGTATTTTAAAGTAGCCATTTTTTGTATTTTTTTGAACACTCAAATTTACAATAAAATTTTAATCCGTGCAACATCCGTGCAACCAAATCGCAATTTAAACGTATTTTAATGTATTTTAATGAATATCAAAAAATGTAAATAGTTTATTTTCAGTATGTTTAATGTTTTTTAAATCTATCAAAATACGGGCGTTATGCCCCCACCGTGGTCACTTTTTAAAATCATAAATAGCTATAAGGTAGTTGTTTATGATTTTTTGCTTTTGTGTGATATTTACAAGGTATTCTAAAATCAATGTTTTAAAGG
>JACMPO010000047.1 GCA_014377455.1 Flavobacterium sp. | reverse complement strand
GGAATATTGACGAAATTGTGGTTCTAATAATGTTTCAGAATGATGATAATCAGCACCAGATAAAACAATATCTGCTGGTATTATTTCGCCATTTACTTCAATTCCAACAGCTTTTTTGTTTTCAACAATTATTCTATCTACTGGAGAATTTGTAACTATTTTCACACCTAATTCAATAGCTAATTTTTCCATTCCTAAAATTACGCTATACATTCCACCTGTAGGTTGCCAAGTTCCTAACCCAAAATCAGCAAAATTCATAAAACTATAAAACGAAGGAGTGTCAGACGGTTTTGCACCCAAAAACAATACAGGAAATTCCAATATTTGTATAAGTTTTTTGTTTTTAAATTTCTTTCTCACATCTTTACTAATGTTTGAAAAAAACTGATTCACTTTAGCAGCAGTTTCAATAGTTATTAATTCCAGTGGAGATTCTCCTGGTAGATAAACTAAATCTTTTATTGCAATGTCATAATTTCCCTGTGCTTCTTTTATAAATGATTCTAATTTAGGGCCACTTCCTTTTTCAAGTGATTCAAATGTCGCCACAATTTCGGGTAAGTTATCTGCAATAGTAACAAATTCGTTAATACCAAAAAAAACTTTATAAGCAGGAGATAGTTTTGTTAGTCCATAATAATCAGACGGTTTTTTATTAAAATCACCGAAGAATTTCTCAAAAACATCGGGCATCCAATACCAAGAAGGACCAATATCGAATGTAAAACCATCTCTTTTAAGTTGTCTTGCTCTTCCGCCAATGGTAGCATTTTTTTCATATATAATAACTGAATTTCCTAATTTAGCTAAATAACTTGAGGCAGCTAAAGCTGAGAATCCTGAACCTATTATTTTTATATTTTTATTCATTATTTTTAATAAACTGTAAAAAAATTAATTAATTATCTAGACTATTAACTAATTGTTCAATAGAGCTAAATAAACTAATATTATTTTTCTCGTTTTTTCTGTCATAATATTCGGTCATTCTACCTATTAACCATAACTCCGAAGTATCATCTAAAACCTCATCTTGAATGGACTTGACATAATTATTTACATGAATTTTTTCTGGCTCGACAGTCATGTAACAAACAAATACTATATTATCAAAATAGTTTTTTAAATCTTTAAGGCTCTCGGTAGGCACACTTTCGCCTAAATAAATAGTTTTGTATCCGCTTGAAATGATTTCATAGTTAAGGTACATAAGCCCCAGTTCATGAATTTCATTCATTGGGAGGTATAAAACGAATAACTTATCTTTCTTTCTAGGCTCTAAAATCTGGATTTTTTCTGTATTAATTAGTAATTTTTGTTTTATTAAATAACTAATAAAATGTTCGTGTGCAGGGGTTATAGTATCAGTTTGCCATAAAAAACCAATTTCATTCATCAGCGGAATGACTACATCATAGAAGATTTCTTTAAATGATTTTTCTGATAATAATTCGTCATAAGTTTTGAAAAATAAAGTTTGATCAAAATTCATCATTGCCATTTTAAATGAACTAATGGCATGTGTTTTTGCACTTCTAGCTGATATAATTTCTCTAACTAAATCTGGAATTTTTTCAACAGGCATTTTAGAAATCTTTGAGATTTTATACCCATATTCGTGCAGTAAAGTGATATTTAAAAGTTTTTGTAGGCATGCTAAATCATAAAACCGAATATTTGTTTCGGTGCGCATTGGCTCAAGAACATTATATCTTTTCTCCCAAATCCTGATAGTATGAGCTTTTATTCCAGATAAATTTTCTAAATCTTTTATACTAAAAGTATTTTTAATATTGTTCATTGATTTTGTAATTTCATTAAACAAAAGTAATAAAATAAATACGATTAAAAAAATTCTTGTATAGAAATAAATAAAAATGAATTATATGAGAAATTAATTCTTCTGAATAATTTTTAGAACCAAGTAGTATAAAGTTAAATGCTGTGACTTCGATGGGATTCGAACCCACACGTTCTTTCGAACACCACCACCTCAAGGTGGCAAGTCTACCAATTTCTCCACGAAGCCATTTAAAATAAAAAAGTCATCTACCATCGGTGGACGACTCTTGTGACCCGACTGGGGCTCGAACCCAGGACCCCATCATTAAAAGTGATGTGCTCTACCAACTGAGCTATCGAGTCTCGTCAAAAAAAAAGTTTAAAAAGTGACCCGACTGGGGCTCGAACCCAGGACCCCATCATTAAAAGTGATGTGCTCTACCAACTGAGCTATCGAGTCTTTTTTAATTTTTCTTTGAGGGTGCAAATATAAGTAGTTATTATTTATATTACAAAGCAATTTTATTTTAAATTTGTCTTTTTTAAAACGAATTCCTTAATGACTTAATATATAAGGTTTTATTGTATGAAGAAAGTTATTTTGATAGGTTACATGGGTTCTGGAAAGTCTATTATTGCTAGAGAGCTAGCTAAATATAAATCAATTAAATATGTAGATTTAGATGATTTGATTGTTGAAAATTCTGGAATGAGTGTAAAAAATTTCTTTATTCAAAAAGGAGAGCTTTCTTTCAGAAAAATGGAACATCAACTTTTTTCTGAAAAATTAAAAGATAAAAGTGGAATAATTATAAGTACTGGTGGAGGAACGCCCTGTTATTTTAATAATTACAAACTGTATGAAAATGATAATTGTATTTCAATTTATTTAAAAGCTTCTATCGAAACTTTATATAATAGATTGAATAACGAAGTAAATGAAAGACCACTTTTGGCTAATTTGAATGAAAATGAAGTGAAAGAATTTATCGCAAAGCAATTGTTTGAAAGAAGCTATTACTACAACAAGGCTCTGAAAGTTGTAGTTGTAGATAATAAATCAGTAATAGAAATAGTATCTGAAATAAATGATTTGCTATCTTAAAATTGCAGTATTATTGTTATATTCGAATGAAACCTCCACGTGTTCTAAAGATGAAGTAGATAACGATATTCCTTTAAAATCAACTTTTACCGGATATTTTTTGTGATTTCGATCAACTAAAACTGCTGTCTTTAATTTAGAGAGTGGTACTTCTAAGAAATGCTTGACACCGTAAATTAATGTAGACCCAGAATTTAAAACATCATCTACAAGTACAACCCCTTTATTTTCATAAATTGTTTTTTCGATTGAAGTTTTTATTTCTGAATTTGGATTTAGTTTATTTACAAATACTTCACATAAAACTATTTTTAAATCAGAAATTTTTAGCAATTCAGTCGTTATCTTTTGGGCAAAAACATATCCATTAGACGAAATTCCTGCCAAAATTATAGTTTCATCATTTACAAAAGTTTCATATATTTGGAAAGCAATCCGTTTAATTTTGTGTTCTATCTCGGCATGATTTAAAATTATATTTTTGCTCATATATTTTTATTTTAATTGTCGTTTTCTCCTATTTCGATTTCGTCTAAGTCTCTTCTATCTTTTTTTGTAGGTCTACCTGTACCAGATTTTCTATAATGTTCCTTGGAAAGTTTTAGCATTTCAAGATGAGCAAAGGACTCAGCTGGTGTTTCGTTTTTTTTGTAAATATCTACTAATTTTGCACCAACACGGCTTTCTGGAATATCTAAAACAGTTATGATTTGAGTAATTTGATCTTTTCTAAACGTAATTTTGTCGGTTGCAAAGACTTCTTTTGATGCCTTAGCAACCTGTCCATTTACAGTAATATGATTTTTTTTGCAGGCTTCTGTAACCATATTTCTGGTTTTGTAATAGCGAACACACCATAAATATTTATCTACTCTCATAATTTATCTAAAATCACGTTAATTTAATTACAAAAATAAATCATTATTGTATATTGCGCACTTTAAATTTAAACAATAATGAATAATTTTTTAAAATTACTTTCTATTTTTTTTACAATTTCTTTTTTGGCTTCATGTTCTAAATCTAAAGATGCTGACTATGTTCCATTAAGAGATTATAACGTTCAATATGCTGCAGATTTGGATTCGATAGATAAATATATAAATACACATCATGTAGATTTTGATGCCAATTATAATGTATCATTTTCAAAGACAACCGATGTAACTCAAAACATAAGAAATCAAACCAACATTGTATTGAAAGACACCATGGTTTATCAGAAATATACTGCTACTGATAGTTTAAATTATAAAGTATATTTTATCAAATTTAGAGAAGGAACTCAAAAACGACCTACTCAGGTAGATTCAATCCATGTTGCTTACAGAGGAATAACCCTTACGGATGATCAATTTGATAATGCGCAAACGCCAGTATGGTTTAAAATTCAAGATGTTGTATCGGGATGGAGTCACATTTTACCAAATTTTCATACTGGAACTTATATTCCAGCAACTGGTAGTAGCCCAACAACATTTGATAATTTTGGAGCTGGAGTAATGTTTTTACCCTCTGGACTTGCATATTACAGTAATGTAGCGGGTATAATACCGTCCTATTCTCCTATTATTTTTAGTTTTAAACTGTATGAATTACAATATCGGGATCATGACGGTGATGGAATTTTATCTAAAGATGAACGATCAACTTCTGGAACAAATCCATTGACAGATTGGACAAAAAATCCTTTAAAATATGATAGTGATGGAGATGGATATGCAAACATGTATGACATTGATGATGATGGAGATAATTTTTTAACTAAAACAGAAACTTTAAAAGTAGCAACAGATATTACAGCAACTGCTACAAGAACACATTATCCTTTTAATCCAACTCCAACTGAGACAAAAGGTATTCCAAATTGCGGAAATACTGATTATACAACTTTTACAAGGCTTCGTAAACATTTAGATAAAAATTGCCATTAAAAAAAATCCTGTTCTTTATGAGAACGGGAATTTTTTATTAATTAAATGTTGCGCTAAAGCCAATATATAAACTCCTACCAATTGCTGGAATAATTCCAGGCCCAGGATATTCATCAGTTCTTCTTGTAAAATATTGTTTATCGGTAATATTATTACAACCTAGTTTTACTGAATATTTATCGTATTTATAGGTAGCGCTCCAATCTAAAACGGTATATGATGGAATGTATCCAGCAACAGGATCTGAGCTACTTGTAGCGTTTGTAGCATCTCCGTAAGCATCTCCTGTATAATTGTATTGAAATGTTGTTGATAATGTTTTTGAACTGAAAATTGCGCCAATTCTGTTAATAATTTTAGTGGCAGCTTCGACTCGTTTTTCTTTAAAATCGCCCGAAGTATATTGTGCATCGGTATAACCAAAAGAATTAAAGACACTCAAACCAAAAGTAGATTTTGGATTCAAATATTTGATAATGTTGAATTCCAAATAACTTTCTATCCCTTTATGTACAATGTTGGCTATGTTTTTTCTAATTGTGAAATAATCTCCCGTCGTTGCATCAGTTGCAAGAGCAATTCCTATCCTGTTATTATAAGCAAGATAGAATACACTGAAATCAAAATTCAAATAATTTTTTATCGTTCCACGAAAACCTAAATCGGAATTAAAACCGTCAGAATCTTTAAGTTTTGAATCAATTTTAGAAGTAACGCCAAGTGGTTCTAGTTGGCTATAATCTATGGGGCGATAAGCTTGGCTTATATTACTGTAAACACTTGTATTTTTTGATGGTTTAAGTTCTAAACCAATTCCAAATAAGGGAAATGTTCTTGTTTTAATTTCGTTAGATAACTGGATATCGCCCTCAACTTCTTTAGTTCCTTTAATTGTCGATTTTATATATTCAAATCTAAAACCTGGGGTAATTGTGAAATTAGAATTAAGCTTAAAAATATTTTCAAAAAATGGTGCTACATTAGTAGTTGTAAAATCTAAATTATATCCCCAGTCGCCAGAAATGGATAAATCAAAATCACTGCCCGTAGTTCCTTCGCCACCACCAAGACGTTTAAACCAAGCATAACTTTGATGTAAACCTCCTGCAAAAGTAGCTATTTGGTTACCTAAATTATAATTTTGTGAATATCGTATTTCTGTTGTTGAATTATTCATGCGTTCGATCCCAACTTCACGAGAGACAAAATCTCCAGTTATTGGATCGATGTTATCATTTGCTTCTGGTCCACCATCTTCATTTCGCCAAACGAGCGAACGACTGCTAAATAAGAATGAAGTTTTAATATTTAATGAACTATTTTTTGAAGGCAGATAATTCGCAAATGCGGTTACAATGTTCCATGGTGACTCGAGCCAATTTCTTGCTCTTGTAGATATTCTTGGATTTGCGTTAAAAAGACTATCAGTTAGGCCACCAGGCATTTTAAGTTTATTTCTTAAAAGCGAATATTCAACACCAAAATTTAGTTTGTCTGATTGTTTGTACTGTATTTTTCCAAATCCTGATAATTGTGTTTGTTCACTATTTAATCGGTATCCATTTATATATCGATGTTGTATAAATGCATAATAATTTATTTTTTTATGGTTTCCACCTACCGAATTAAACGAATTGAACAGTCCAAAACTTCCTAAAGTTTGAGAAGTAACAATTTCGAAAGGTTTATTTTTTGGAATTTCTTTTATGACATAATTTACTAATCCTCCAAATTGTGCACCAAATTGCAATGACGATGCGCCTCGAACAAACTCTATTCTGTTCACTGCTTCCATTGGAGGTAAATAATAGGATTCATTATATCCATAAACATCTGCGCTAACGTTGTATCCGTTTTGTCTTGTATTCATTTCGATACTTTGAGTCGGGTTTAATCCTCGAGTTGCAATACCATTGGCAGTAAATCCGCTACTTTCGGTTTCAACTATATTCAGTCCTGGAATTCTACCTAAAATTTGTCGCGTGTTATTTATTGCCTTGTTTGCGTCTAAACTATCTACTAATATAATTTCACTTTTTTTACCTGCATAAATAATTCCGTATTTTGTATCGGGCAAATGTCCAATGCCATTAACAGTTTTATATGGTTTTATTTCTATTGAGTTTAAACGAACAGTGTCTTTAATTTGAGCATTTGTGCTAAATGATAAAGCTATTGCTAGGATTAAAAATATTCTTTTCATTTTTTAGATACTTGATTTTAGATAAAATTATCTGCGTTGTTACTATTTTTTATAATGGTCGGTAAGCGTACCAAGAAACTTCTCAAGTTGAAGTTCCTCCTGAAGTGTCATTTTTAAATCTCCAAGTTCGCTTGTATTTACGTTTTCAGGGACTTCAGGCACACCTAAATTTTCAACTTTACGTTTATTATAAAAATGAATTACTTGACTTAACGTGTTATAAAATCCGTTGTGAAAATAGGGAGCGGAAACAGCAACATTTCTCAATGTAGGCACTTTAAATTTTCCGTTGTGTTCTGGCATATTTACTATAGCTCCAATGCCATAATCAATATAGTTAGCACCGTCAGGATTAATGGAAGCTGACATGGAGTAAAAAGGATTGTTTAGATTTTTCGGCACACCTATGTTATCATATGAAAAGTCTGTAAATAGTATTTTACCTGAAATTTCATCTGCTTCCAAAGGATGACAAGCAGCACAATTTGCTTTGCCTTTATACAGTGCTAAACCTTTTAATTCATCATTAGTCAACGAAATTTGTTGTTTTGAGAAATAATCAAATTTTGAAGTAAATGAATTCATTTTTGTAGACTTTTCATAAAATGAAATCGCATTTGTAAATTGATTTACCAATGTTGCATCGGAATTTGTTTCACCATATATTTTTACAAATTGATTGTAATATTCTAGATTTATAATTTTTGAAGCAACCATAGCAATAGAAGTATTATTCATTTCAGCTATACTTAATAAGGGTTCGATGGCTTGTGTTTCTAAATTTTGTGAACGACCATCCATAAATAAACCGCCGATAAAAGTTTCATCAATATTATTGTAATAGCGTTCGGGCGCAAATACATTGTAAGCAATACTAGGTGTATTGCGGTTACCAAATAAATTGCCAGAAACTCCAGGCGAAAATGGTAAATGTATTGGATCACTAAATCCACTTTCTGGCGAATGACAGCTAGCACAAGATTGCCCTTCTGGATTAGACATTTTATTTTCAAAAAATAATTTTTCACCCAATGCAATTTTTGTTTCTTTCAATAAAGTTTGATTATCGACTATTTCTGTATATTGATCAGAACAACTTGCAAACAAAATCAACATTAATATTATATTTAGAGAAAAGAAAAGTGAGGTATTTCTTTTATTGTTGACATTCATCTGCTTTTATTTAGAATAAGTAAAAATAATTATGCAAATATATAAACGAAATAAATAACTACAAAGTTTATTTAGAATAAATATAAATAATTTTTTAGTAAATAAAAAAACCCAGTATTTATCTGGGTTTTTTAAATAATTTAAATTTATATTCTTATTCCTTTAAGAATTTTTGAGTATAATCTTTACCATTTGTATCTGAAAGTAATAGAATATAGTTTCCATAATTCAAATCTTGAACGGAAATAGTATTGGAGTTTAATTTTGGACGTGCAACTATTCTGCCATTTAAATCAAAAATTTGTGCTTTTGTAAACTCAACATCATTTGAAGATTTTATGGTGATTATATCTTTAGCAGGATTTGGATAAATTGTAAAACCTGAATTTGTAAATGAATTTATTGATAATGTTGCACCTTCAACGGCTAATAACATTTGGTTAATTGAAGGATTATTATAAGTATCGACAATTCCTGATGGCCAACGCACAATTATTTGAGTAATTGCAGTAGCAGTTCCGATTCCGAAATGAGCGTTTAAACTACTCATATATTTAAATCCTTCGCCGCTTCGAATGTCTCTAATTTGTTTTCCCCAAGCTCCATAAATTTCAACTCTGGCACCAATTCCGTTTCCATTGCTTTGAATTCCTTGCAAAGCAACTTTAACCCAATTATTACCATTTGGTACTGCATATTTTATAGTATTTCCGTTTAATAAGTCAAGAAAACCATCATTATTTAAATCTCCAACACCACCTACACTTAAGCCACTTGAATAAATTACTGGAGTAAAAGTATTTGTGCCATGGTTATTAAACATTATTTTATTTCCACCGCCAAGCACGTCAACATATCCGTCGTTATCAAAATCGTAAGCAATATTGTCAATATTAGTCGTAGGATTTGTATCCCAACCTGATCCTGCAGTTATATTTGTAAATGCTTCTTCTGTTGTATTGGTAGTATCTAAATTATTTCTGAAAAACTTATGGCTTCCCGCACTTGCTGTAATAATAATATCCATATCACCATCGTTATCAAAATCGGCAATTCCAGACGACCAAGTTTGAATAGGAGTTACATTTATTCCTGCAATTGCGGAGATATCAGTAAAAATTCCGTTTCCATCATTTCTGTGAAGTTCACATGGTGGTCCTGAACATTTTGAAATAAATACGTCAGAGTCTCCATCATTGTCATAATCAAACCAAAGTGTAGCATAATTTCCTCCAATTGTACCAAAATTTACAGCACCTGGTGTAGTATTTGATTGATAAAAAGTAAAGTTTGCATTACCATCGTTCAAATAATAACAATTTGGTGCCACATCATGACAAGAAAAGGCATCTAAATTTCCGTCATTATTTATATCTACAAAATTTGTACGTTGACAAAAAATGTATTGACCTGGTGTATAACTTGAGTAGGCAGTTCCTGTGCTATTAGATTTCCAAAAAGTTGCACCACTTCCGTTTCCTAAAATAAGGTCATTATAACCATCTTTATTATAATCACCTGCGGCTAAACTCCAATTAGGCATTAAACTGGTACCAGTAATAGGAAAATCAGTAAACGTAAATACATTAGGCACAGTTCCTTGATAATTAACTCTTAAATTATTAGCACTCACTCCAGCAATATCGTCTTTATGATCACCATTCATATCAACAACACATAAATTGAAACTACTATTAATACTGCTAACATTTTGAGCTATATATGAAACTGGTGGTGGCGGAATTGCAGCTTGTATTAATTGAAAATCAAATCCAGTAGCACTCCATTTATTATCCCATACAATGTAATATGTAGTTCCAGCATTTACGGTAAAAGTTTGTGTAGATAAATTTGAATTTGTATTTCCAGAATTACATGGTATTATACCCGAGTTATCATCGCTAGCAACACAAGTTAATGCAGCACACGAACCAATATATACACTAAAATTGGTGTCCTTACAAATATTGCTAATCAAATCGGAAGTTACTGTAACATTATAATTTTGAGTAGGAGTATAGGAATACCAATTTGCTAAAGTAGCAGATGAACAAGTAGTTGTTATGTTAGTTCCTGTTATTGACGGTACATTAGTAATACCCGCAGTTATAGGAATTGCAGTAGAACATGGTGTTGGTACATAAGGAGATACTATTAACTGAAAATCAAATCCAGAGTTACTCCATCTGTTATCCCAAGCTATATAATAGGTAGTTCCAGCAAATACATCAAACGTTTTGGTAGATAAATATGAATTTGCATTCCCGTTATTACAAGCAATTATTCCAGAATCATCATCGCCACTATAGCAAGTTAAATTAGTGCAAGTTCCTGTATAAACATTAAAATTTGTGTCTTTACAAATATTTACTTGCATATCAGAAGTAATAGTAACACTATGATTAGCAGTAGGAGTGTAAACATACCATTCCGCCAAGGTCGCTGTGGCGCAAGTTGTAACTGTATTAGTTCCATCAATAATTGAAATTGTAGTAATTCCTGCGGTTATTGGCAAAGCAGTCGTACAGCTATTTTGAGCTTTTGATATCTGAAATATCAAGCAAAAAAGAAGTATTGTAATTTTTTTCATAAGTATTATAATTTAGTTTGTTTGGTTTTGTTAGTTGCAGTCGTGTAAGGAGTTTATCCAATCTTTTATTAATAAAACTCCTTCTGTGTGTATTAATGTTCTTCCATGCAAAGGCATTCTGTAACTTTCATTTGTTGTATTTATTCTGTAAAATAACATTGATTGATCGATATTTTGTGGTGTTACAACCGAACTTAATTGTGATGGAAAATCCTGCATGTCTGATGTAGGCACGCAAACTCCCATATTAGCGTGATTGTTTGCAGTTTCGGAAAACGCAAAACGCATAGGACGATAATCGCAGTGACGATCTAATTGATGACAATGGGCACAATTTATATCAATGTAAGATCGAGCTCTAACTTCTAAATCTTTTGAGGTATCTTTATAGTTAACAGTAGAATTTTGGGTCGAAGGCAAACTAAAATTGTTTTGTAAATAGCCATAATCAATCCATTTTGTTAATTGATTTTTTGACTCAGCTTCATAGGTATAATTAGTATTTAAATTTTGAGGTTTTATACCTATTGGAATGTTATTTATTACTTCAACTCCATTTACAATTTGCTTTGCTTTATGACAAACAATGCATTGAACTTCATTAGGAATTCTATAATTCACATTTTTAATAACATTATTTTCATCTTTCCATTGAATATCTGTGTAGCTTCCATTCAAATCAAAATAAGCCTCTGTTTGATCGTTATTCCAAACATATTCGGCAAAAATCCAGCCCGAAGTTTTGCGTATCATGATTCGTGTTTCTACAATTCGGGTTGTATTTGATGGTAGTACATTATCATAATAAAATGTTTTGACTAAAGCCGCACCTACAGGCAAATTTAAAACATTGGCATCACCGTCAAAATTTGCTTTTGTTCCATTTGGCATCCAAACAAATCTTTTTTTATGAGCATAATCAGAAAATAAACTACTTGCAGGTTCGTAAGGTAAAACGCCAAGTGAAGGATTTAAATTTTTTAAATCACCATCAAAAAAATGATAATCTGATAATTTAGGATAAGGTACGGTTGCTAAATTTACGGAGACTGGTGATACAGGAATGTAATCTGCTGGACTATCAGATTTTGAACAAGATAATATTATTAATGTAATGAAAAACAGAAGCGTTGAAGCAATGTAATATTTTTTCATAAATTATAAGTTAGTACCCAAATGTATAAAAAAATTATACAACTTGTTTAAGATAATAACTTTAACTTAAAATATTATAGATCTAATTCAAGTTTAATATTATAATTTTTCAATTCTGAAAGGGATTCTGCCGACTTATGATCAAATATTACTTCATGTAGTTTTTTTTCTTTTTTAAGTTTTATCTGATTTATACAATGATGAAAACGCCACACATCTTCAAGATTTGATAAAATTAAACCTGGAACTTTCACATTTTTACCATCTTTATCTTTTGCAACCATGGTAAAATAACTGGAGTTACAGTGTTTAATTTTCCCTGTTTGAATAGTTTCAGATTCAACTCGAATGCCAATAATCATAGAACTTGTTCCCACATAATTTACAGATGCTTTCATGATAACTAATTCACCAACTTCTATCGGATTTAAAAATTCTACCGTATCAACAGCAGCGGTTACGCAATAATTTCCCGAAAATTTACAAGCACAAGCAAATGCAATTTGATCTAATAAAGATAAAATATAACCACCATGAATTTTACCAGAGAAATTAGTATGCGACGGCAACATTAATTCAGATATAGTAATTCGGGAAGATTTTACAGTTTTAAAATCGGGCATGAAATTTTATATTTAAGAGATAATTGAGCGTTTCAATATTTATTTAAAAAGACTTATTTGATACTAAATGGCGAATTTTCTTTGGTTACACTTTTAATGTAATAATTTGTATCTCCCCACCAAGGAAATGTGCGATAACGTTCAGTATAATTTACTTTAACGTATTGACCTTCAAATTTTTTTAAGTCTTCAATGACTTTTTTATCACTATCTAAAACCGAAAATTTAAAAATTTGAGCACCAGATATTCCTTGGCTCAATTCGCCTTCCCAAGTTTTAAAAACATATCCTTTACTACTAAACTTTATTAACTCACCCGATCGAACTCCATCACTGTACGAAGCATAAAAAACAAACAATAAATAGGTAGTTAAAACAAGTATAACCGATAGACTTATGTAGATAATGATTTTACGTAACATAATTTAAGTTTTTTTAATCTAAATTCAGTTCAGATTGGGTTAATACATTTTCACTATTTTCAGAGATTGTGGCCCTGTTTAAGATATTTTCGGGCAATGTTTTTTTGGCTTTTGCACCCATTTTTTTCAACTTTTCAACGCTAGTTATTAGGTTTCCTTTTCCGTCAACAAGTTTATTCATAGCACCTTGATATTCTATTTTGGCTTCATCCATTTTCTTTCCAATTTTAACTAAATCCAATACAAATCCTTCAAATTTGTCGTATAATGCTCCAGCTTGTCGGGCAATTTCAAGTGCATTTTCTTGTTGTTTTTGATTAATCCACATGCTATCAATAGTTCGTAATGTGGCTAATAATGTGGAAGGAGTAACGATTATAATATTTTTTTCTAAGGCTTTACTATATAAATTTGTGTCTTGATTTATTGCCAAAGCAAAAGCAGGTTCTATTGGTATGAATAATAATACAAATCCAGGACTTTCAATATGATATAAATCTTGATAATTTTTACTTCCTAATTGCTCAACATGCCTATTTATTGCTGTGATATGTTCTTTTAAATATTGCGTTTTTAAATCGTCGTTTTCCTCATTAACATAGCGTTCGTAAGCTGTAAGCGTTACTTTCGAATCGACGATCATTTTTTTTCCATCGGGCAAATTTATTACTACATCTGGAAAAACTCGGTTGCCTTCGTCAGTAATATGACTTTGTTGCACAAAATATTCGCGATCTTTTTCCAGTCCCGATTTTTCTAAAACGCGTTCCAAAATGAGTTCTCCCCAGTTTCCTTGCATTTTACTATCACCTTTTAATGCTTTGGTTAAGTTGACAGTTTCTTTACTCATTTTTTCATTCATGTCTCTCAAACCCAATATTTGTTGGCGTAATGCAGCATGGTAATCAATACTTTCTTTATGAGTATCCTCAACTTTCTTTTCAAAAAGATGAATTTTATCTTGTAATGGGGAAAGAATATTTTTTAGATTTTCTTTATTTTGTTCTGTAAATTTATTAGTTTTTTCTTCTAATATTTTGTTTGCTAAATTTTCAAATTCTTTGGTAAATCGTTCTTGCAAGTTTTCTACTTCTTGTTTTTGTTCTCGATTTCGCTCTAAAAGATTATCAAAATCGGTTTCTTTTTTAGATAACTGAATTGCAAACGATTCTTTTTCAGTTCGAATATTTTCTTTTTCTAAAATAGTGGCATTTAATTGTTTTTCAAATTGAAGTCGTTCGTTTTGAAATTGTTCTTTTTGCTGATTAACTTGTGAAAATAATCCGTTAATTTTTTCTTCTAACGATGATTTTTCAGCTTTAGAATTGGCAGAAAATAATTGTTTTCCGAATAAAACACCAATGGCTAATGCAACGGTAAAAATTATTAAAAAAGGTAAAAATGTATTCATTCCAAAAGATTAATATATTGTAAATGTACTAAAAAATGTAATAGTTCATTACTAGATAAATAGTATTTTTGTTGTAAACTATTGCAATGTCTCACCATCAGCATTTTATTATTTACAAACCTTATGGTTATTTAAGTCAGTTTGTTTACGAATTGAAACGACCTAAAAAGTTGTTAGGAGAATTATATAATTTTCCTCCAAATACAATGGCAATTGGACGTTTGGATGAAGATTCCGAAGGCTTACTTTTATTAACTACCGATGGGATGATGAGCGAAATGGTTCGCAGTAAAAAAGTTGAAAAAGAATATTATGTTCAGGTAGATGGAATTATAACTCAAGAAGCTGCTGAAATATTAAAAAGTGGCGTTACAATAGGTTTTGATGGCAAAAAATATCTAACAAAAAAATGTAAAGCTCATATTTTACAACAGTTTCCAAATTTGCCAGAACGCCTAAAAAAAATTAGAGACGAACGCCATGGTCCAACTTCTTGGATATCAATTACTATTACAGAAGGCAAATTTCGACAAGTTCGTAAAATGACATCTGCAGTTGGATTTCCAACGTTAAGGTTGGTAAGAATTCGTGTTGGAAACATCTATTTGAATGATTTAATACCTGGCGAAGTTTTGGAAGTGAGAAATTTTGAAATTTATTAAAATTATAAAAAAAATAATAAATGCTGAACATTGTATTAGTAGAACCCGAAATCCCAAATAATACTGGAAATATTGGTCGATTGTGTGTTGGAACTCAGAGTAAGTTGCATTTAATTCATCCGTTTGGGTTTGAAATAAACGACAAAAATTTAAAACGTTCTGGTTTAGATTATTGGGTACACTTGGATGTTACCGAATATCAAAACATACAGGAATGGATGGAAGTTATTCCCAATAAATCGAGAGTTTTTTTATTGAGTTCTCATGCAACAAAATCAATTTATGACAATGAGTTTCGTGATGGCGACTGGTTAGTTTTTGGAAAAGAAAGCGTTGGATTAAGTCAAGAAATTTTAAATTTATTTGAAAATCATTTAACAATCCCGATGTCAAATTTGATTAGAAGTTTCAATATTGCAAACTCGGTTGCCTTTGTTCTAGGAGAAGCCAAAAGACAAATTTCTTTGTAAACGAAAACTTTATTTCTTTTTTAAAACCTTGTATTCTTCGTAACATTGGCTTATGGCATCCAATATTTGCAAATCGTTTGCAGTTTCAATAAATGCCTGAGAGTAATTGCAATGTTGTAATATTTCAGAAATTTCTTTTTTGTCAATACCTAACAAAACTGAAATGGTTTCTCTGTCAAATTTAGTTTCCAAAAGATGCTTAACGGTATCATCTTTTTTCATTTCCTTTAATCGTTTTAATTCTTTAGGTTTCTTACCAAAAAAGTTATAAAGCATATCTGCCGGATTGAAAATGGAATTCATAACCCTCGAAAAAGCGTTTGGAGAATATTCACCACCTTCATATCCTTGTGATAAACCTGAAATACTGTAACGATAATTTTCAATTTCAGGAATCAGTTTAGTATCCACTTCTAAATATCCGGTAAGATTGTATTTTTTTATGATTACTTCATCCAAAGCGATTGCTTTTTCGGTCAATTTTATTTTTGCATTTCCATTTTTTAACCAGTCGTTAGTTACTTTAACTTTTATCGATTCAAATCCAATCATTGTAATATGTAAAGTATCTGTAGGACTAGCTTCTATTTCAAAACTTCCTTTACTATTTGAAATTGTTCCCTTTACCCGATTTACATTGATGATATTTACATTTGAAAGAGGCAATAATGTATTAGCATTAATTATAACTGCAGCAACTTTTGTAGGCAGTTGCGTTTCTTGTGCTACTAGGTTTGCTGTAAAAAATAAAAATAATAAAGAGGTAAAATATTTCATTCAGTTTAATAAAAGTTTAAAAGTAAAAAACTATCAATTATAATGAGTAGCTTTTTCTAATTATTATAAGAAAATTAACAAAACACTAAAAAATCCAAATTCTGAAAAGTTATCTTCAAAATTTGGATTAAATAGTTTTCATAAAAAATATGGTTTAACTTCTTCTTGGTCTTTTAACTCTTCCAGTATCTTCACCATTTGAAGTAAACGGTTTTGATTGTCTGTCAGAAGAACCTTCTCTTTGAACAGATCCAGGTTCTCTACGTGGAGATGTTGTTCTTTCAGATCTAAAACCACCTTCTCTTGGAGCAGTGCTTCTATCGTTTCTGAAACCTCCTTCTCTTGGAGCTGCATTTCGATCACTTCTAAAACCGCCTTCTTTTGGAGCCGAATTTCTGTCGCTTCTAAAACCGCCACCACCAGAATTTCTGTCACTTCTAAATCCACCACCAGAACTGCGTCCACCGCCAAAACCGACAGAACTTCTGCCGTTATGATCGCGTCTTCCTCCACCATCGTTTTTAGAAATCTCAACGTTGATGCGTCGTCCCTCTAGTTGTACGTTATTTAAAATTTCCATAACCTTTTCAGTATGTTCGGGATCGGTATTAAAGAATGAAAATCCTTCCTTAACATCAACTTTAAAGACATCATCTCTTCCTAAATCTAAAGTTTCCTTTAAATAATCTTTAAGCGACATCCAATCGAAGTTATCACGTGATCCAATATTTACAAAATATCGAGTTGCGCCACCGTTATTATTTTCTCTTGGTTCACGATCATCACGTTCTCTTCTTTCATTTCCAGATGATTGAGCTGAAATATCTCTAGTTTTTTTATAATAGTTTATAAATCTATTGAATTCGACCGAAACCATTTTCTTAATCAATTCTTCCTTAGATAATCCTTCTAAAACAGTGTTGATTGCCGGAAGATAATTATCAATTTCATGATCTACTTCGGTATCTTTTATTTTAGTAGCAAGGTGTAGCAATTGTATTTCACAAATTTCTATTCCTGAAGGTAGTGTTTTTTCATGAAATTTTTGTTGAATGATACGTTCAATCGATGAAATTTTACGCAATTCGCTTTTAGTTACAATAACAATTGATGTTCCTAGTTTTCCAGCTCGTCCTGTTCGTCCAGAGCGGTGATTATAAGTTTCAATTTCATCTGGTAATTGATAATTTACAACATGTGTAATATTATCAACGTCAATTCCTCGTGCTGCAACATCAGTCGCAACTAGCATTTGAATTTGTCTTCCTCTAAAAGATTTCATTACAGAGTCACGTTGCGCTTGAGATAAATCACCATGCAACGCTGCTGCACTGTATCCATCTTCTATTAATCGTTCGGCAACTTGCTGTGTATCGCGTTTAGTTCTACAAAAAATTACAGAAAAAATATCTGGATTACAATCGGCAAGTCTTTTTAACGCTTCATAACGATCACGAGCATTTACAAGATAAAATTCATGAGAAACTGTTGCTGAACCAGAATTTTTAGTTCCTACAGTAATTTCTTCTGGATTGTGCATAAATTGTTTTGCAATTCGAGCCACTTCTGCTGGCATTGTTGCAGAGAACAACCAAGTGTTTTTGTCGTCTGGCGTTGTAGATAAGATATTTACAATGTCTTCGTAAAAACCCATGTTCAACATTTCGTCTGCTTCATCAAGAATGCAATAGTTTATTTGTGTAATATTTACCAAACCTCTATTAATCATGTCTTGCATTCTACCTGGAGTTGCTACAATTATTTGTGCACCTCGTTTAATGTCTCTTGCTTGTTCTGTAATGCTAGCACCACCATAAATTGCTACTACATTAATACCTTTTTCGTATTTTGAGTAGTTTTTAATTTCGTTTGTAATTTGCAAACACAACTCGCGTGTTGGAGATAAAATTAATGCCTGCGTATTTCTATTATTGGCATCAATTTTCTGAATAACTGGAAAACCAAATGCTGCCGTTTTCCCCGTCCCTGTTTGAGCCAACGCAACTAAATCTGTTTCTTTTTCCAATAATAGGGGAATCGCTTTCTCCTGTACTTCGGTCGGATTCTCAAATCCTAGATCTAAAATCGCCTTCAGTAACGATTCACTCAATCCTAATTGTTCAAATTT
>JACMPO010000268.1 GCA_014377455.1 Flavobacterium sp. | reverse complement strand
TAACACCCCAAACAAAAGGGAAATAAAAATTTGAATTGTCATATTTTGTATCCTTTATAAAATGAGAATGCTTCAAAACAACCAAGTTTACTTGAATTTTTTTGAAGCATTTGTATCTGCCTTTGTGACCGCGACAGGGTTCGAACCTGCAACCCAAAGCGCTCTATTTGATATTTTTAAACACCTCCCGAAAACACTATAAAAAAGCCAACAAACCCAACAAATTCAATACTTAACAACGAATACAACAATAATAAATTAGTTGAATGAAATTGAATAAAATGTAATAAGATAGTGAAAATGTCGGGCAAATGTCGGGCAAATTTTGGAAACGCCCTACAAATTGAATATCTTTGAAGTGTCCAACCGTTCAACTATAAAAATATGGCATCAATTAAATTCCGTTTGCGAAGTAAATTAAACAAAAATGTACCGATTAAAGTCCGTATTATTTTAGGCCGAGATAAACAAGATTTAGAATTAAATACAGGATTCACAATAAACCCGAAAGATTGGAACACACCCGAGAAAGGAAACACCAAAAAAGGTGACGACCTACCCAAACAAAACACACCCGAAAATAAAGGACTTTTTAAGAACCTTAAAAAATTAGAATCATTCCTTTACGATAGCATTAATATTGATATGGGCGAAAGTGTTGTAATTGATGCTTTTTGGCTCGATACAAAAATTAATGAATGTTTTGAACGTGTTGTAAAAAACGATACTGGATTATTAGTAAATCATACACAGTACATAATTGATAATGCAAGTACCCGAACAGTTGGCCAAAATACGGGATTAAGTAAGGAAACAATTAAAAGTTATGTTTCATTTAAAAAAGTGGTTGTAGAATATCAACAAGCAATCAAAAAGCAAATTCAATTTATGGATTTAACCGCCCCATTTATTGAAAAGTTTAAAATTTGGATGCTGACAAGAAAGAAGTACGCAAAAAACACCGCAGGGCGCAAACTGCAAATGCTAAAAACAATTTGCATTGATGCAGAAAAAAACCACGAAATACCGGTAACGCCCTACTCAAAAATAATACAGCATTTTGGCGAAAGCAACAAAGACAGGTACATTCAAACTTTATCGTTTGGAGAACTGGAACAAATTAAAAACGTGGATTTATCAAATACGGAATACCTTAACAATTTCAAAAAAGAAAATCCCGAACTTACAAAAGGCCTAATTATAACACCCGAAAGCGTAAACAACGCCCGTAATTGGATTTTATTAGGTTGTGAAATCGGACAACGTGGCGGGGATTTATTGAAAATCACAAACGAAAATATTCGATATAAAGGCAATACTATTTATATTGACATTATGCAGCAGAAAACAAATAAAAATGTCACAATCGGGATTATTGCGCCCCACGTTATCGACATAATCGAAAACCAATTACCAAAAGAAGTACCACACCAAAAACTTAACGATTATGTAAAAGTCGTTTGTAAAATGGCTGGAATTATTGAAGTTGTAAAAGGTTATAAATTAAACACCGAAACCAACCGTAAAGAGTTAGGAATGTACCCAAAGCACGAATTAATTGCAAGTCATTGTTTTAGACGTTCATTTGCTACCAACTATTATAAAAAAATACCCACCGCAGTATTAATTGGAATAACGGGCCATTCAAAAGAATCTTTATTCCTCACATACATAAACGAACGCGAGAACAAAGACAGTAACGCCGACTTGTTTATGAAGTTTTACAGCGACCTACACAAAGACAAAACACCCGAAATGAAAGTAATACTTAACACAGGAACGAAATAATGGAAAATATAAAACCGATAGACTTTTTTAAAAATCTAAATCAGTATAGTAAATTTGAGAGGGTAAAAATGATATATGATTATACCGACAAATTGAATCCTTTATTAGTCATACCGTTTTTTGATGAGTATGAAGAATACAAACAAAGTTTATTGGAAGACCTTATGAATTTAAGTGTATTACACCAAGAAACCTATACACCGCCCAAAATAACAGAGGAGGGGGATTTTTATAAAGTAGTATATTATTTTGACAGCATAGAACCAATTGCAGACACAATAAATCAAATAAATAGTTCAGTCGAATTTGACCCGCAAACCGATAAGATAGAAAGAGATTTGATAAAAGAACCCGAACCGCTCGATTTGTCCGACACCACAGCAGTAGAAAAAATAATCTATTTGAATGAGTTGGGAATAATTGACTTTTTGAGAACCAAAGCAAAAGCGGGAATAAGTAACGGCGGTTTAGCTTCGGTATTAAGTGGGATAACAGGGGTAAAACCCGAAACTATAAAACCAAGTTTAAACAGACTATCAAACAACGATACAGCCGACAAAAACCATCCTTATAGCACACAAAAAACAGTTGACAAAATTAAATTATTCCTTACTAAATTAGGATTTTAAAAAATTAGCCTTTCAGAAATGAGAGGCTTTTTATAGTATTCAATCTTTTGAGGGAATCCCCCAAAATTCCCCCTCGGTGGTTTGTACTCTAATCAATAAGTAATTATTATGAGTGCAATTCAATTTATTCAGTACACACCCGAGCAACTTCAAAGCGAAATTTCCAACGGGGTAAAAATTCAATTACAGGAATTTTTAAAACATTTCAAACCAGTACAACCAGCCGAATATTTAACACGTCAACAAGTGGCGAAGATGTTTGACGTGGATTTGTCAACCGTTCACAATTGGTGCAAAAGCGGAAAACTTAAACCGTTGGGTATTGGTTCACGTGTTTACTTTCTTAGAACCGACATAGAGGCGTGTTTGATTCCACTAAATCAATAAGGGCTAATGGAAGTATTAAACCAACCAATTAGCCCCGAAAATTTTAATCTTACTCACTACAAAGATAATAAATTTTCAATTGTCAATAATGCAAAAGACAACAGTCCAAACACTGAAAAAAACATTAAGGAAATTTACAGCATAATAAAAAGCGACACTTTTAAAACGCTTATTGAACAAATAAGAGCCGAAAGCAGCCCAAAGAAGATAATCTTAAAACATAAATTAAAGGCTTTTTGCGTTGGGGGTACTTTTGCAGTAAGGAACAAAACCGGATTACTGATTTATTCCGGTTTTGTTCATTCCGATATTGACGGATTAACACCCGTTCAAATGATAGCCTTTGCAAAAATATTGACAAACAGCCCTTTTATTATTTTATTTTTCATTTCGCCTTCAGGCACTGGCTTTAAAGTTTTTGCAAAAGTTAATTCGACAGCCGAAAAGCATTTACAGGCATGGACACAATTCAATAGATCCATTTCCGATTTGTTAGGAGTTGCAACAGACCCCGCCCCGAAATCAATTGCAAGTCTATGTTTTTTCTCTTACGATCCAAACGCATTTTTTAACGAGAATAGCGAAATATTTCAAGTGAATGAAAGCAAAGAGCCTGAACAAACGCCAAAGGCAAATGCGAGCGTATTTATTGGGCGTAATGAGCAACAAAGCGCAATAGTTGAACAAGTAGACACCTTTATAATAAAAGCTGCTGAAAACTTGGTAAATGGATTTGATAGCGAAAGCCCCCGACACCCTCAAATAGCTAAAACAAAAACCCCTTTTGGCTTACTAAAACAGTACCCACAAAATACGGTTTACAATCAGGTTTACGAAATGTTTGAAAACGCAATGAGTACGCATTTATACGGCAGTGTTGAAGTGGCAAAAGCCAAAAACGCTTTTAAAAGTCTTTCAACAGCCCAAAGCGAAGCCGTACCAATGAAAGATGAAACCCTTGAATTTTTATTATATATAGAAGCAACCGTTTCTAATAAAGAGTATCGGGATAAATTCCGTATTGATGTTAACGAGGCGATCCCACCGCCGCAAATTGCTTTATACATTAACGATGCAATATTTGGGACTTTAGGGAATTTTAGTGTAATTACAGGCAAAGCCAAAGCCAAAAAGAGTTTTTTAGTAAGTATTGCAGTTGCTGCAGCCTTAACAGGAAAACTACTTCACGGAATTTTACAAAGTGAATTACCACCGGAACAAAACGAGGTTGCATTTTTTGACACTGAACAAAGTAAATACCATGTTCAGATTGCAGTAAGGCGAATTTGTACGCAAATTGGAATTAACGAACCCGAAAACCTTCACGCATTTCATTTGCGAAGTTTTGCCCCAAAAGAACGATTACAATTTATTGAGAATGAAATTTACTCAAATGATAAACTTGGCTTCGTAGTAATAGACGGGATTAAAGATTTAATAACGAGCATAAATAGCGAAGAGGACGCCTCAATGATATCCTCTAAGCTACTGAAATGGACCGAAGAGAGAAACATACATATTGTTACCGTTTTGCATCAGAATAAAAGTGATACAAACGCCCGTGGACATCTCGGAACGGAATTAATAAATAAAGCTGAAACCGTTTTAAGTGTTACCGTTTTGGAACACGACAAAGAAATAAGTATCGTGGAGCCACAGCAAACCAGGAACCGGGAGCCGGAGCCGTTCGCATTTAAAATTGATGAAAACGGAATACCTTTTATTATTTCTGAATTTGATAACGCAAAGCCCAAAAAAGAAAATGCAAATAATATTAACACTTTGCAAAGCGAAAAAATTTATGAAATCATTACGGACGCTTTTAGCAACGATAAATTAATAAAGTACGCTGAATTAGTAAGAAGGGTAAAAGCCTCTTACATTAAGATAATCGGCGTCGAATCATTCGGGGATAACAAAGCCCGTAATTTAATATCACTTTGCAAAGGAAGAGGATTTATTGGACAGCGAGCCGAACGAGAGCCTTATATCTTATTGCCTTATATGGAAGATGATGATTTACTGTAACGTGTTAAGATTATGTGTTAAGTTAAACCCCTCTATATAGGGGTTTAATTAACCTAACACATGTAATAAGCGTTAATTAACATAGGTTAACGCATTAACACATACTGATTATCAATGAGTTACAAAAAAACTAAATTATTACAAAACACAAAGACGCGTTAAAGCACCTATAATATTAATAATCAAAACTTTACACATTATGAATACAAAAGCACTTACAGAAACAAACAGCAAAAACTATCAGATACTTTGCGATGGTCCTTCAAAACCTTTGCCATTCATACTTGCAGAAATTGAAGCCCTCGATAATTTGCAAATTATTGAACTGGAAACAATGATTGAATTAAGGAGGCGTAAAAGAGCAATTGAAAAACAAAAGACTTTATATGATAGGCTCTTTGCGTCACTAGTTAAACGGTCCTAAATGGATTTTAATGGTCCTAAGTATTGGCGGCAAATGGCAAAAACCATCAGATACTTTGCGATGGTCCTTCAAAACCTTAGCCCTTCAAAAAAAACCCTTATAAACATCTGATTTATATGGGTTTTTAATTTTAGGTGATATTTTAGGTAGAATTTTTAAATGTTAATGAGTATTTTTACCAAAAATATTCTTTCAACTACTCCCAAAAAAAACTTAAATTTTGTAAGACTTTTAACAGATTGCATAAAAAAAGCAACTGTTTAGGTTGCTTTTGATTATTTGAAAATAGTTATTTTACCAACCGTCAGTAGTAGCAGTTTTTACTGATTTTTCAATTGATAACATTGTTGCTTTCATAGAATTTTCTAAACCAAACCTTATATCTTCAAACATTACTGTGCTTTTTAATTTATAAAGTTCTCGTTTTTCTTGACCGATTAGCCCTTTTTTAAGACCGATTTCCACTTCGTCATTATAAGTAATTATATTAGCTTCATTGTCTCCATTCAATTTTATACAGTTGAAAAAATTATCATCCAGTCCTTCTGAATCGATAATTCTGTAAATAATTCTAAATTTATTTTCCTTAACATTAATTTCAATTAAATGATTAAATTTTGTTGTTGTATTTTCTGGAATATATGCATTTTTAGGATATAAAGTTTTCGCAACACTTTTACAAGTAACTTCATTAATTCCTTTAATGATAATATTTCCAGCTTCTGCATCATTTAATTGAATAACATTTTTAGCTGAATTATAATTTATCGAAATCCATTTATTAATAGCTGAAAATATTTCAGCCTTAGATTTTCCATCGACATCAAAAACGCCTGTTATTGATTTTTCTTCGATTTTGTATGTTTGACCAAAAGTTGTTAAACAAAACATTAGTAATGTTCCTAGTAATATTTTTTTCATTTTTTTTTAAATTTATGATTAAGTAATTATAAATGCACTTTTTAAAATAATAATCTGCCAAATCAAAACCAGCGTAAATTTACTCTTTGTTATTTTCCCAATATAAAACCCGAATACATTTGACTGAAAAGGACTTGTTGATTATTTTTTTATAGTAAGTTCTCTATCTGTCCATTCACTTCCACGCATAGAGCCCCATGTCACTATGTTTGGATTATCAAAATTTATATTATGGAACACTGCCATTTTTTCACCATTAGTCCCATAAGGAATACTTGATTCAAAATTTATTGAATTCCCATTAAAAAAACAATTTTCATAAACCTTAGTATAACTTGAATCATATATAAATGTGATAGTCTTCGTCGCTGAATTCCATTCAATAGTGCGGGGATGACTAGAGTCAGTAATATCATTCCAAGCACCATATTCAGCAGGATAAATTTTACTTCTCGATTTTACGGAAGAGATATTTACGCTGAAAGACTGACTTAAATCCTTATTGGTTGGCTTTACTTCTTCATTACTTGTACAGCTAATCATTCCGATTGCCATCAGTAATAATAATACTAATTTTTTCATTTTGTTTATTTGTTGTTTAATTCAGTAATATTAATTTATATGAATCTCATTTGTTTAAGGTTCTCCACATTCACAAAACTATTTTTTTTCAAATATAACAAATCACATGCATTTATGCGTCCAACTAAAAATTAATTCTGGTGAGTTTTGAAAGATGGAAATTTCTGAAGAAGCTTTTATAATAAATCTTGGTATTCACATAAGACAATTACGTGAAAAGAAAAATCTATCTCAACAAGATTTAACCAATGATTATAGTATTCCTAAATCTTAAATTACGAGATTTGAAGGAGCAAAATAGCAATTCAAAAAAAAAAAGCATAAATGATAGGCTATTTGCCTAAATAACTAAACGAACCTACATGGTTTTTAATGGTCCAACGCATTGGCAGAGCTTGGCACTAAGTGGCAAAAACTGGCAGTAGATATACCTAAGTCAATACACCGGTAAAATGGAAATTGATACTTTATAACTGCAAAACATTGTACTAACCATGAAGTAGTTTAATGTAGTATGAAAATTTACCTGATGCAGTAAAACGTATCAGGATTTTTTATTACTGTAAAAGTGTGAAGCCAAAAACAAAAGTATGTCTTTTTTTGAATGTTTTTAAAATTGTCGGGCAATAGTCGGGCAATTAGAAAAAATAAAAAACGTAAACCGTTATAATAAAACAGTTTACGCTTTTAAAAGTGGCCGCGACAGGGTTCGAACCTGCAACCCTCAGAGTCGAAATCTGATATTCTATCCAGTTGAACTACGCAGCCAGTTTAAAATTTTTAGATTTTTAGAATATTGGAAAAATTCAAATATCAAAAAATCTAAAATCTAATTTATGTTAGCAATTTTTTTACAATAGTAGAAATAGTTTTTCCTTCGGCAGTTCCTCCTAATTGTGCAGCCGCTAAACCCATTACTTTTCCCATCGACGCAATTCCTGAAGCACCGGTTTCTGAAATGATTTTTGCAATCACTGCTTCT
>JACMPO010000267.1 GCA_014377455.1 Flavobacterium sp. | reverse complement strand
TTCTCCACTTCAATAGTATCAATTTTCGCTTTGAGCTGATTGATCTCCGTTTCCTTTTTATTTAAATGCGTTGATAGCACTAATTCGCTTTGAGACTTCAATTCTGCGAGTGCGCTATCCTTTTTAGCCAGTTGCTCTTGTAATGCATTTCTAATTGCTGCTTCCGCTAATTTTACGGCACTTTCTTTTTCCTTATCCGCAAGATTTAACCGGGTTTGCAATTCTTCTTCAAATTGATGATCACGAACCTGTTTTAAAATAGCTGCAAAGCCAGCTTCATCCACTTTAAAGGTCTTTTTACAATTTGGACAAATGATTTCGTTCATATCTTTTTGTTGTTCATTTCTGTTAAATGATTGTTAGACTTCTGTTATGTTCGGGGATTATTCTGTATCTATTTCAACACCTATACTCAAAAGCAATGCTTCATATTGTTCATTATCCTTTTCTTTAATTTTATCTAATATAAATTTTGCTGTCTTTTTCATTTCAGGTGCATCAATTGGCGTCATACTTCGTTCAAATAACCCTTCCAAATGAGAAAATTCATTATTAATACGGTCAGTCATAGTTGAAGCCTGTCGATTATCTCCAAAAAATTTAGTTAGTTTTTCAATTTGCTTAGTAGAGTTTGGATACTTGTAATAAAGGAATGCTTCTAAAAATTTTCGGGTATTATTACCAAAATTGTAAAACAAATTATGTTGATTTTCATCATCTGCATCAGTAGTTGAACACATATGTATTTGGTGAAATAGGAAATTAAATTCGGTCACATAATCTTTTAGATATCTTGGCATCAAACGAATTTTACTATTCTCTTTCTCTCTTGTAATTAAAAAATATGCTGCTAAATTATTATTTGAGGCGCTTGGTAATCGCTTTAGGTATTTCAGAAAATCAAGATTATGTGTAGATATAAATATTTGCTCAAATTCTTGTTTCTCAATTATTTCAGCATTGATAAGGCTATAAACAAAAAAGATATGATTACTATCTAAACTTGAAATCGGGTCATCAATCCAAATTATTGGCTTACTACTTTTTGTTTCAACATCTTCAAGCTTAGCCATAAAATAACAGAACGCTATCAAACTACACTCACCTTCACTTAAATGATGTGCTTTCTTACCATTTCTAATAATTTCAAATCGTATTTTTTTATTCGTTTCTTCTAGTGCTTTTAATGTTAGGAAATCGTGTCCAAAGAAATTGTTTAAATACTCATTTACCTTCAATGCACCTTTTTCTTCATCTTTCATTAAGCGTTCTTTATCTTCAATCTGTGATATTTGATGATAAATTTTTTGTTCAATCGCTTTTTTAATTAGTTTCTCAGTATCAAAAGAGTTTTTTAATGCTTGAATTCTTGTTGTTACAGTCTTATATTGTATAATTGTTACAAAATCCGTTACTTCTCTTAATCTTAATGAATTTTTTGCTTGGTTTTGTTCCGTATCTAATGAATTACTGTAATCATTTGCTTTAATTCTGTAACCCTCAAAAATTGTCCAACACCATCCAAATCGTTTACTGTTGTCTACGATAGCAACATAAGATTTTGAATTTAAAAGATCGTCTTTTCGGTCTTTTAGGTTTATTATAATTCGGTTTAATTCAACTTTTAGACTACCTACAATGTCTTGTTTCACTGAAATTATTCTGTCTAAATTCGAATGAAATTTAGAGTAAAAAGCATTTTTGTTTATTGGTAATTGATTATCAACATTAATAATTAAAGTTTTAATTTCAGTAATTAATGTATCAATTTCTATTTCCAATTTTACTGACTCTTCGTCAAAATGGCTATCTAGTTCGTTCCAGCGTTCTAAAGATATATCATTACCACAAAAAGAACATTGTACCAGTTTATCTTTGTGTATTTGTCTTCCTTCTTTAACCCAACGATTTATTATAGCATTTTTCAAAAGTTGTTCGATTTTGTCAGAATTACTTATTTTTTTTGTAACAAGATCCTTTGCTTTTTTATTAATTGTAGCTATATCAATATTTGGTTTTATAATTGCTGGAATGTCAAGATTTGCCTTTTCATTAAGTAAATTAGATTTTTGTATTACTTCATCATCTGTTAGTGGTTGAAATGAAACATTTAAAACAATTTCTATATCAGATATGAGTTTTGATTTAGTGTAGTTTTGGTCACCAAATTTCTCAGACCTATATTTTATACCTGTTGTTCTGTCTAGTGCTTTTGCAGTTATTTGTTGGTCTAATTGATTGTTTTCAGTTTGGAATGTTTGTAATGCAGTATTTGCTATTGATGTAGCATTTTTTAATTCAAGATAAAACCCACTTTCACTTCCCTGCTCATTATTTCCTAAATCATTTTTTAATGATTGTATTTCAGCTTCAATAGTTGTATTTCCACCTATTATTGCAAAAGGCGTGATGGTTTCTTCTGAATTTGCTATGAACCGAAGATTATCTTTGACAAAGTCTTCATTAAAAACTCTGATTTTCTTTCCGTGTGAAGTTAAATTATTTTGCGTGGCATCTGCAGCAATATCTTTAATGCTAACTTCAAACTGGGGATTTTCATATTTATCTGAAATATAGCCTGTTTCTAATGCTCTGATTACTCTGGAAAGAGTTGTCTTTCCAGAGTAATTACGCCCATAAAAAATATTAATAGGTTTAAATAAAACAACATTATTTCCTTCATCTCGAATACTATCATCCCAATTAAAATTTTGGAAAACTGCAAGATTATTTATGGATTTTATTTTTTTTATCATTGTTTTCTTAAATTGTAAACTTAGTTCTTCAACTATCTTTAGTGTTAAGCATAGCGTCAAAAGGATTAAATAATGGGAAAAATTTTCAAACTCTCCTTAAAAGGTTTTTTTCATCACGTTTAGGTTTAACAATTCAAAGTAGCGCATATTTAACACAAACGCAAATGAGTTAACCAAAATACCAGATTGTTGGTACTGAAGATTTATAGTGATTTTTTTTCTTTTAGATTTTACCCATTCTCTTTAATTCCCAAAAGCATTTTGCGGTAGCTTGGATATCGGCTGCCGCATTATGAGCTTCTTCAAAACCTGTTTGAAATAGTTTATAATGAAGCTCTGATAATTTTGGCCATTTATAACCATATGGACCAGGAATAGCGCAAAAGTTAGTTGTTTTT
>JACMPO010000005.1 GCA_014377455.1 Flavobacterium sp. | reverse complement strand
GAAAGTATCTTTTTGAGCTTCTAAAAATTTATTTAAATAAATCATATTACTGTCTCAAAAGACTATTTTTTGCCGAAGTCATAAACATAATACGGTCTTTATTAAACGTTATTGCATTAGTAGTTCTACTCAATGAAATAGACATATTATCTATATTAGCTCCATAAACACCATTCAAATAAGCCAAAGGAAAAGGAATGGCACTTTGTACTAAATCCAAAGTCGATTGAGGAACACCAACATCTCCTTTTTCAGGAATTAAGTTGTAAATAGTAGTAACAATGATTCCGTTTTTAAATCCTACAATGATATCGCCTACTCTTCTATTATAAAAATAAGTGTCGGTGATGACTCCAATGTATTTATAAGTATGAACACCCGTTGCTGATGAAATGCCAAGTAGTTTAAACCGGTTGGCTTTTGGAGTTAATCGATCTCCCAAATAAAACTTTTGTGAAAATGCGTGAACCGAAACCAATAGCAATAATGCGAGAATAATAGTTTTACTTTTCATGACTATTGTTTTTTTTTATTATCACTTCTCACTAATAGAATACCAGGGTCAATAATAATTGCAAATCCTATAACTGCTCCAAATGTTTCTGCACCATCTCTTCCTAAATTAGGATAACGAAATAAAGAAACTAAACCGAGGATAATTAATCCGATTCCAAATAATGTTTTCATGCTTTTATTTTTTAATGTTATAAAATAGTTTTGTAGAAAGCCAATTGCTTGCTACTATTAGTTAATATTCAAAATGGAAAAAGGTAATCCTCAAAAACTAAAAACTAATTATACAGCATTCAATTAATAAAATTTCTATCCAACTAAATAAAATACTTTTTGCAAATAGTTACACTTATGCAATGGTTTAGATTTAATGTCGAGTTAAAAATCTAAATTTCTTTGCCCCAGATTAGCACAGATCAATTCCATTAATAGCTGAAAATCTTTTTAATATTTGAAATTTGTGCCAAAAACTATTTTATTAATTGCGCCAATATATTTTTCTTGCTGCTTATTTCTATACTGAAATACAAAATTTAGATTAATTCATTGCATTTTTTACACTTTAAAAGCAGTAAAATTCCAATTACTATGAACACAAAGAAAATTTTCAGACAAGATTATAACCAAACTAAATCACTGGTAAAAGCAGAAAGAATAATTGATAAAAATGCGGTGAGACAATCAAAAGCTTTAAATTTAGTGGTAACTTATATTGAAAACGGAATTGTATTTGAGGGACTTCCTGTTGGTTCAAAAAAACAAATCGAAGTACTAGAAAAAAACCAGCCAAAATTATTTTCAAAAAAGGAATGGTATTTCATTGCAAGTAATAAAATAGTTCGAATATTTGCAGGTACTAATGGCTCAGGGAAAAGCTTCAGATAAATATCTACTCCAGCAACACAAAACCTGCCCAATAATAAGGTGAATATTTCATTTTCATTTTTGCTTGTGCCATTTGAAAAGCTTCGTGAATGGATGTACCAACAAAACAATTTGAATAAAAAACATCAAAAAATTCAACGGTTTTTTCATCGTCAATTTTCCATAAACTCATAATAATGTTTTTGACACCAGCCATTTTAAAAGCACGTTGCAAACCAAAAACGCCTTCGCTACCGTTAATGTCGCCCAAACCAGTTTCGCAGGCACTCATAACCACCAATTGACAAGCACTTAAATCGAGATTCGAAATTTCCGAAGCAGTCAAAATACCATCGTCGGTTGTGATGTTTTCATTGGGTTTACCCCAAAATTTATTGGCTCCGGCAAATAGTAATCCAGAACGCATCATTGGGTCGTCTGCTAATTTATAAAAACTTTTCTTTGGAGATTCTTCAATAGTTAAATTTTGTGGTATTTCTATTTTTGGATCTGGAAAGAAAAAACCGTGTGTTGCCAAATGCAAAACAAACGGTTTTGTGCTGCCATCTAATGCTTTTATACTTTCTTCATTTGCGTTTTTATCTTCAATTATTGTGGATTTAAAATTGTTTTGTTGTGCTAAAGTATTGATTTTATTGATTTCTATTTTGCTTCCCGCTAAATATTTTAATTTAGCTGTATTGGTACTTCTAGTGGTTAAAGCAACAAATTCTATGTTGTTTGTTCCAAGTGTATCTGTAATTATTTTGTTTTTAACATCGCTTTTATCATAATCAATGTTGCCATATAAAAGAAGTTCTAAATTGGTTTTTTTGTCTAAACTGGCAACTTTATAATTGACTAATTCTGCGTTTGAACCCAAAATGTGAACCTTAAATTTATCGCCTAAAGTTTGGGTTTCGGAAACTGGTAAAGCCGAAAAATTAATTTGATGACCCAAACCCGAAGGCGATAAATAAATGCTAGTTATGCCTTTTAATTCATTTTGCAAAGGTTTCAAAAACAAGTCGCTAATGGCTTTATCTGCATATTGATTGTCTATTTTGTTGTTATCGGTTTGATTTTTATTTCGAGACAATAAAAACTCTAATTGCTTTTGCTCAAACAACGGAATGTATTTTGGGGCTTTAAAACCTTTGCCTACCACAAAAGCACTGTAAACAATGCTGTCGGTCCATTTTTTATTGTAATAATTAAATACAACTAAATCAATAGCAATTTCGTTGGGTTGCAGTTTTTCTTGAATTTGTTTCCAATTTACTGCAAGTGCATTTTTGGCTTCTGCAAAATTGGACGATAAGCGGGTTAATTCCTTTTCTAGGGTTTCGGTTGTTGTGGTTAATTGCTCGTAGTTTGCAGGACGTTGCGCAATTGGTAAAATATTAATTGAGGCAATTTGTTTTTTGTTGCCTAAGAATTGTTTGTATTTATTTTGTAAAGTGATTTCGCCACTTTTTTGAATACTTTTGGCAATGCGTTGTTGGTTTCTGAGTGATAAGTTTTTGATCAACAACTCGTTTTCGTAGCAACCTATGTTGATTTCTGGGTACTGGGTTGGGTATTTATTGAGAAATGAAAATATAAAATTTAGTTTACTATCTTGTTGTTTTCTAATATCATTAAATTCGTTAACAGACAGAAATGATATTGCCTCGTTGATGTCTAATTTATTTTTAATAAATATTTTATTCAGATAAGGTATTGCTTTTAATGGTTCTGAATAATTATTATAGAAAGTTGCCGTTTCATATAGTAAATCATCATAAAAAGGCATATTGACATTTAATTTTTCTTCAGTCATTTTTATAGATTGCAAAAAGTATTTTTCAGCACTATTAAAATCTTTATTTCTCTCGTACATTAGTGCTAAACTTGATAACAAAGTTGCATCATTCCTTGGATTTTCTCCTATGTTTTTTTTTCTGATTTCATAAGACTGGAGAAGATACTTATCAGAATTTTTAAAATCTTCTAAATTTTCATAAGCAAGCGCTAATTCCCTTAAATCTTTTGAGTAGGCATTCGAAGTTGTTGGAAATAATGGATTTTTTTCTAATAATTTGACTTTTGCTAAAGCCAACACAAGTGCGTTTTTATAATCCTTAATCTCAGTATAATAATTGTACCATGCTCTCTGAATGTAATAATGCATCAAATCATTTTCTCTCAATTTAACTTTTAATTGCGAAAACAATATATCGGACCTTGACAAATAATAAAAGGCTTTTTCTGATATACGAAGTTCTAAATAGAAGTTTGCAAGCCCAATCAAACTCTCTAAATATTCATATGAATTTTTATCATCAATGTGATTGATTAATTTTAAATAATATTTTTCAGCATTATTAAAATCACCTTTAGTAAAGTAATTACCAGCTATTAATTTCAAAGAATTCAAATACTCTTTACTTGATTTGCCAAATATGTTTTCATCTATTTTTATTTTTTGAAGATAATAATTTTCCGCCTTATCATAATTACCTTCATAACGATATCCTCCTGCTAAATCTTCGAAAGCAAATGAAAATTCCTTCGTATTCTCTTTTTTTATTTTTATTAAAATTGATATTACCTCGTTATAATACTCTCTTGATCTATTATAATCTGATTGTTGAGAAAAAGACATTCCTAAATCAATTAATGAATTAATATATTCTTGACTTTGGTTACCAAGTACTTTCTTTTTTAACTCTAAACTTTCTAAATAGAATTTTTGAGCATCAATATATCTCTGTTGACTACTATATCTTTTTCCAATACCATCAACAATTGATATAAAATCAAAAAAAGTTTCTTTTTTCAAGTTTAACTTTTGCAAATTATATGATTT
>JACMPO010000266.1 GCA_014377455.1 Flavobacterium sp. | reverse complement strand
CGATCTGCGTTATATACAAGAATTATTGGGGTATAGCAGTATTAAAACCACTGAAATATATACCCATGTGAGTACCAAAAGTATCCAACAAATAAAAAGCCCTTTTGATGATTTGTAAGAATTTTTTAATATATTTGAAAATCAATATAGCGAAACAAACCTTCGCCAATCTACCCATATTTGGGTTTATACACGAAGGTTTGTTTCGCTTATATACTAGTTACAGGAAACCTTGTCAAAAATTAACCAAATAATAATGAATCATATTTTAGTTATCATCTTATTATTTTTTTCGACTATCTATTCACAAGATAAAGTTGATTCCACTTTTATCTTTTCAAAATACGAACATATCGATTATGAAAAAAAGGGAGATAAATTTAGAGATATCGTGAATGATGATAATGAGGCACTAATTATAAACTTGGACGATAGCAAATTCATCTCTTTAAAGAACAATAAAGTTAAATGCTATACAATATGTAAAGACACTGTAATTAACAATATAGTAGAGCTGAATAATATTGATGCAATGAATTGTAAATCTATAATTGATACATTGATCTCGATTGACCCAAAAAAAATAATCAATGAAATTGATAAAAAAAATAGGATAGCTATTGAGAATTTAGGTAGGTATATGGTATCATTTTATAAAGACAACAAAACTTTAAAGCTTTTTTATAGTTACTCCGAGACTAATATCGAAGACAAGTTTTCTTTTCCTAAAGACAGAAAGAAGTTTTTAAATAATTACTTAAATCTGACAAAATATTTTTATGATAAAGAATTCGAACGAGTGAAATCTTTAGATACGATTTATTTACTTATTGAAAGAGAAAAAAATATGCAATATGAACGATCGAATTTTTCAGACACGATTTATTCGACTATTGTTGAGAAAGGGAAAAATATGACACATATCCTTGATATAAATAAATTAAAAAACAATCTACAAGAAACTTATAATTTCCAATTTAATTGTTCTTATGTCAGTTTTATACATTTAAGCCCCTTTAATACTGCTGTACAAAGAAATGTATTTTATGAAAAGGAATCATTTTTACAAACTAATTCCGACAAAATATTGCGTCTTGACGATTTACAAAGATTTACTCAATGTGATTTGGAACTATTAATAGGTTCAAATTACAAAAAAGTTTTTATCATTGATAAAGATGATATCAGAAGTGGGAAAATTAAAATTAAAGAAGTTAAAGGCGGAACTCGTTGTTGGTCAGAACATCAGGAGGATTAGAAAGTAATGGACTTAATGTCTATTTAGTATCTAAGTGTTAGAAAACAAATATTGAACGATAAAAAAGGCTTCCTGTAACAGCTACTACAACGGATTTGGGCAATTGGCTTAATGGAAAGTTGGTTTTGTATTTGGATGATTTGGCAAATCCGAAGAATGGGCTTAATTTAGTCCCAAACCCGCTGTAGTAGCGGAACGTTGTAAGTAATTTTAAAATCCCAACAATGAAAAAAAACATTTATCTACTATTAATATTAGTTGTCTGTTCAAGCTATAGTCAAGATTTGTCTTTCAAAAAAGATTTTGACAAGAGCTCAAAAAGAAGTGATTACAAGACCTATGTTTCAAAAGATTCAGTAGTTTTTAAAATAAATGATGTAATTAAAATAGGAATGCCCTCAAAGGTAACATTTAAGCACATTTTTATATTTCAATCACTAGGTTATCTGCCGATGTCAGTTACTGAAAATTATCTACTTGACGGCGAATGTAAAATTATATCTATAAGTATTGCAGGTACAAAATCGAAAGGATTTATTCCGTACATACAAATAAGAAATCAAAAAGGAATGTTTTTTTCTATAGACATTGAAAACGCTATTTCTAGTCGCGAAATCACAACGGGTTTAACTGAAAATGAGGTTTTGGAAATTCTAAAAAAAGAAAAAGAAAAATTGGAATTAGGTATAATTACTCAGGAGCAATTTGAAAAAAGAAAAGCTGAATTAATAAAGAAAAATAATTAAAAATGGAATTAAAAGAATTTATTTCAGAATCTATCAAACAAATTACTGATGGTCTTATAGAAGGAAATCAATATATCAGAGAAAAATCACCAAATTCAGAAGGCATAGAAAGTGGCTACAGGAAAATTCATTTTGACATTGGAGTTCAATCAAACGAAGGTAATAAAGATGATGTTGGTGCTAAAATAACAGTCGCCCAAATTTTTCAAGTTGGTGGAAAAGCTGAAAGTAGTTCATCAACAATAAACACTAACAGAATTCAGTTTGATGTTCTAATAGCAATAAATCACAAAATTTAAAGAATAATAAAACAATTTTCATCATATAGAATTGTAAGAAAATATAGAAAAAACTACTTACAACAGCCATTTTGATATAGCTGGAATTTAGTGGAATTATCGTTCCGCATCAAGTTTTCGTTTAGCCGAAAATTGAGCGGTTACGAACTTCCAGCCATCTCAAAGTGGCAAAACGTTAGTGGCTATTTAACCTAAGAAACGTAAAAAAAGAAAATTATGAAAAAGATACTTTTTATTGTAACAATACTTCTATCAATTAATAGCTTCGGACAAAAACCGACAGGAAAAGTTCAAGGATTACGAATTACAAATCAAGAAATTGCTTCTAAAAATGATACAATTATTAACGTCGAATACAAAAACGAAATTGAGAATAAAAAAAAGCCGGCTTATTTTATAAATGGAAAGCTAATTAATGAAGGTATTTTAAGAACTATAAATCCAAACGAAATTGCAACCTATAATGTTGAAAAAAAAAATATTGAAATCGAAAATGTAAAATACCACGAACAACTTTATTTAGTAACTAAATCAACATATAAACCTAAATTAATTTCATTAAATAATTTAAAAGCTAAATATACAAACCTAAAAGCAAAGACAACAATATTTAAAATTGACAATGCTATAGTGAATGCAGATTATAATAATTTTATAGTTGACGAAAATTATATTTTAAAAATTATTGTTGAGCCGTTTGAAAATAAAAACGAAAAATTGAATGTGAATTTCGTTAATTTGTTGACTAAATCAGAGGAGAATATTAAAAAATCAAAAGAAATAATATTACGTGGGAAAGATGAATTTGCGATAAATAAATAACCAGCAACTAACAGCTAGGGTTTCGTTGGGTACGCAGCACCAACAATGAAACCCGGGTTGAACGGAACCGATTACCTGCCGTCAACACTATGGGGTTACCGTAAAGATTTTAGAGGTATTTTCAAGAGGATCTGGTCCTCTTTTTTTTGG
>JACMPO010000265.1 GCA_014377455.1 Flavobacterium sp. | reverse complement strand
ATAGCGCCAGCAGCTTTTGCTACTTCTCTATAACCCATTCTAGCAGCAAGTTCAAATGAAAGTGCATCTGAATCTACTGGGTGAAAAGAACCATCAGTTAAGGTAACTTTCAAACTATCAACTTGGTAACCAGCAAGTGGACCAGTTTTCATAGCTTCTCTGAAACCTTTTTCAACAGAGGGAATATATTCTTTTGGGACGTTACCACCTTTAACAGCATTTACAAACTGTAAACCTTTAGGAATTTTACCATCAACTTCATCAGCTGGTTCAAGCGTAAATACGATATCACCGAATTTACCTCTACCTCCAGATTGTTTTTTGTAAGTTTCTCTGTGAGTTGCAGATTTTGTAAAAGCCTCCTTATATTCTACTTGTGGTTCACCTTGATTTACTTCAACTTTAAATTCTCTTTTCATTCTATCAACTAGGATATCCAAGTGTAATTCACCCATTCCTGAAATAATAGTTTGACCAGATGCCTCGTCAGTTCTAACAGTAAATGTTGGATCTTCTTCAGCCAATTTTGCTAAAGCCATACCCATTTTATCTACGTCAGCTTTAGTTTTTGGCTCAATAGCGATACCAATTACTGGTGCTGGAAATTTCATAGACTCAAGGATAATTGGGTGTTTTTCGTCACACAATGTATCTCCAGTTTTAATATCTTTAAATCCAACTGCTGCTCCAATATCTCCAGCTTCAATAAATTCAATTGGATTTTGTTTGTTAGCATGCATTTGATAGATACGAGATATTCTTTCTTTATTTCCTGAACGAGTATTCAGCACATAAGAACCTGCATCCAAACGACCTGAATAAGCACGGAAAAAAGCTAATCGACCAACGAAAGGATCTGTAGCTATTTTAAATGCTAATGCAGCGAAAGGCTCTTTAACATCAGGCTTACGTAATATTTTGGTTTGATCTTCTACAAGTAATTCAGCATCGTCAGGATGAATCCCTTCGATACCATCTTTATCCATAGGGGATGGTAAATATTTACATACTGCATCTAACATGAATTGAACTCCTTTATTTTTAAAAGAAGAACCAGCTATCATAGGAATAATTGCCATATCCATAGTCGCAGCTCTAAGAGCAATATTAATCTCATCTTCAGTTATTGAGTCAGGATTTTCCATGTACTTGTCAAGCAAGTTTTCATCGTAATCTGCTACTGCTTCAATAAGGATGTCTCTATATTCTTTAACTTCAGCCAACATATCTGCTGGAATTGGAACGATATCAAAAGTTGCACCTAATGTTTCATCATGCCATACAATAGCCTGATTTTTTACTAAATCAACAACTCCTTTAAAATCATTTTCTTCACCTATAGGTAATGTAATTGCCACGGCATTTGACTTTAACATGTCTCTAACCTGCTGACAAACCATCAAAAAATTAGAACCTTGTCTGTCCATTTTGTTAACAAATCCCATTCGTGGAACTCTGTACTGATCAGCTAATCTCCAGTTAGTTTCTGATTGTGGCTCAACACCATCGACAGCACTAAACAAAAAAACTAATCCATCCAAAACTCGTAAAGAACGATTTACTTCTACAGTAAAATCTACGTGTCCAGGTGTGTCAATAATATTGAAGTGATAATTTTCAGAAGTTGGTAAAGGTTTACCTTGTTCTGTTGGGAAACTCCATTCACAAGTAGTTGCCGCAGATGTAATTGTGATACCTCTTTCTTGTTCTTGTGCCATCCAGTCCATTGTTGCAGCACCATCGTGCACTTCACCAATTTTGTGAGATTTCCCAGTGTAGAATAAAATTCGCTCTGTAGTTGTTGTTTTACCAGCATCAATGTGAGCAGCAATTCCTATATTTCTTGTATATTTTAAATCTCTAGCCATTTCTCTTTTTTATTAAAATCTAAAGTGTGAGAATGCTTTATTTGCCTCAGCCATTTTGTGAGTATCCATTCTCTTTTTAACTGCAGCACCTTCTTCTTTAGCCGCAGCTAAAATTTCGCCTGACAGTTTTTGAGCCATAGATTTTTCATTTCTTCTTCTAGCATAAAGTAGCATCCACTTCATTGCCATAGAAATTTTTCGGTCTGGTCTAATTTGCATTGGAATTTGGAATGTAGCTCCACCTACTCTTCGACTTCGTACTTCTACGTGAGGCATAACATTGGTCAAAGCATCTTTCCAAACTTCTAATGATGATTTCTCATCGTTGTTCTTTTTAGCTTCTACAATATCCATTGCATCATAGAATACTTTAAAAGCTGTTGATTTTTTACCGTCCCACATTAAGTTATTCACGAAACGTGTAACTAATTGATCGTTAAATTTTGGATCAGGTAAAAGTGGTCTCTTTTTTGCCGCTCTTTTTCTCATTTCATTTGTTTTTGAGTTGGTAGTAAATGCTTTTTAGGTTCGATTAAAATCTAAAATATCTATTATCAACTAGTTTTTAGATTTACTTTTTAACTTCTTTTGGACGTTTAGCACCATATTTAGAACGACGTTGTGTTCTTCCTGCTACACCTGATGTATCAAGTGCACCACGAACAATGTGGTATCTAACTCCTGGTAAATCTTTTACTCTTCCGCCTCGCACTAATACTATCGAGTGCTCCTGTAGATTGTGTCCTTCACCTGGTATGTAAGCATTTACTTCATTTCCATTAGTCAAACGTACACGCGCAACTTTACGCATAGCAGAGTTTGGTTTTTTTGGAGTAGTAGTGTAAACACGCGTACAAACACCTCTTCGTTGAGGACAAGAATCTAAAGCAACCGATTTACTCTTCTTAGTGATTTGAGTTCTTCCTGTTCTTACTAATTGTTGAATTGTTGGCATAATTAAATACTAATTTTTCTTTTTGTTTATTAATTCCCACTTTTTTAGCGGGTTGCAAATGTAGTAATATTTTTTTGGAAAACAAATCATTAGTAATTAATTTTTGTGAGAACTAATTATTTGTTTTTTAATTTCTATAAAGTAAAGTACCACTTACTATTTTACAAGTTAATTTACTTTTTATTCATACTAAAATTATGTTTGCCACCGTTGGAAATAAATATAATATGTTTTCAATTTTTGCGTTATTTTTACCAATCAAAGAATTTTTAAATATGATTTAGGTTCTAATTGAAATTACCTTTTCTAAAATATTTATTTTAACGGGTATTTGGTAAACTACGCTTGAAATAAGTAATATTTTAAAAATTTTTTAATTTTAAAAAAGATACCGCGAAAAACAGGAATTAAATTCCCAAACCATTTGTTTCCAACAATGAAAAATCTTTATTTTTTTTTTATTTTACTTTTTTGTCTTAATGGTTTTGGGCAAAACTTGTATTTAAAACTTGTTGGAAAAAATAATCTTGACACTAAAACTATTGATTCCATTGGTTACAATATCAAACACAGCAATGCTAAATCGGTTATAGATGAAACTAATTTTTTTTCTAAAAAATTACTTAACGCTGGATATATTGAAAATGAAATCGTGAAAAATTTAAAACCAAATGATAGTACTTTTACTTATGAATATAACCTTGGAAAAAGAACAAAATTTATACATATATATATAGACAAGGAATTTCAAGAATTTAATGATGAAAAATTAGACACTATTTCCATGCCAATTACTGATAGTGAACTCTTTTTAAATTCCATTTTGAAAAAATTAGAATCAAGAGGTTTTTCCCTTGCAAAAGTTAAGTTGGACAATATAAAGAATAAATCGAATTTTATTATTGCAAATTTGAAGATTGATCTTGGAAAAAAACGACAGGTAAATGATGTTGTAATTAATGGTTATGATAAATTTCCAGAAGGTCATAAAAATGCCATTCGGCGACTTTATAAAAACAAAGTATTTAACCAGCAAAATTTAGAACAGCTATATAAAGATTTTGAACGATTTCGATTTGTGAAGCAAACTAAGTATCCAGAAATTTTATTTACAAAAGATTCCACGCGAGTTTATGTTTATCTGGAAAAAACTAAATCAAACAATTTTGATGGTTTTTTAGGTTTTAACAATGACGAAGCCAAAAAAATTGTTTTTACGGGATATCTTGATTTAACCTTAAACAATATTTTAAACTCGGGCGAAAAATTATCTTTATACTGGAAAAGCAATGGAAAAGACCAAAAAACATTTAACTTGGGTGTCGAGATTCCCTATATTTTTAAAAGCCCTTTTGGAATAAAAGCGCAACTGAATATTTTTAAGCAGGACAGTACATTTCAAACGACTCAAACTGCAATTAATCTTGGCTACCTTTTCAACTATAATTCACGACTGTATTTAGGATATCAATCGGCTGAATCGAGCGATATTAAAAATTTAAATACAGCAACTTTAAGCGATTTTACCAATAGTTTTGTTACTACTAATTATGAATTTGTACAATATAAAAATGATGATTTTTTATTTCCAGAAAAAACAAATTTGAACTTAAAAATTGGCACTGGAAAACGAAACTCAAATTTTCAAAGTAACAATCAAATTTTTGGTAATTTGAATTTGAAATATAATTTTTATCTTAATCCAAAAAATATTATCAACATTAAAAGCCAGAATTTTTACTTGCAAAGCGACGAATATATTATAAATGAGTTACAACGTTTTGGTGGGATTAATTCCATTCGAGGATTCAATGAAAACAGTTTACAAGGGAATGCTTTTTCAAGTATTTTAACAGAATACCGCTACGTTTTATCGCCATCTATTTACGTTCATTCTATAATAGATTATGGCTATTTTCAAGACAAAACTAACAATTTGAAAGACAATTTACTTGGTTTGGGTTTTGGGTTTGGATTGCTTACTAAAAATGGGCTTTTAAATTTAGTATATGCTAACGGAAGCACTAAAAACCAAACAATAAAACTTTCAAACTCCATAGTTCATATCAGTTTAAAAGCTACTTTTTAACTTTTAAGCTTTTAAACCATCTACAAAAAGTTTACATTTGCAAAATGGAAAAAGACCACCAAATATTCGGAATTAGAGCTATTATTGAAGCTATAAATGCGGGCAAAGAAATAGATAAAGTGTTTATTCAAAGTGACACTCAAGGCGACTTAATGAAGGATTTGATGAGCTTAATGAAACGCAAAAGCATCAACTTTAGTTACGTTCCTGTCGAAAAATTAAATCGATTAACGCCCAATAATCATCAAGGTGCTGTGGCAACCATTTCACCTATTGGATTTCATGATTTAGAAACTTTAATTGAAAAAGTAATCGATGCTGGTAAGAAACCATTTTTCTTGTTGTTAGACCAAATTTCTGATGCTCGCAATTTTGGAGCTATCATAAGAACCGCCGAATGTACTGGTGTTGACGGAATAATTATTCAAAAACAAGGCGCAGCACCAGTAAATGGTGACACCGTAAAAACCTCAGCTGGAGCAGTTTTTAATGTACCCATTTGTAAAGTAGAACACATCAAAGATGCTATTTTTTTACTGCAAGCCAGTGGCATCAAAACTGTTGGAGCTACCGAAAAAACGGACAAAAATATATACGATTTAGAATTAAACGAACCCATTGCCATAATAATGGGAAGTGAAGATAGAGGCATCAATCCTTCAGTTTTGAAAATAATAGACGAAAAAGCAAAACTTCCTATGTTTGGAACTATCGGTTCACTAAATGTTTCTGTAGCTTGTGGAGCATTTTTATATGAAACAGTACGTCAGCGAGTATAGGATTTAAACAGTCCGTTTATTTTTTTTTGGAGCAAAAAGCTCGGGATTTATAAATAATGGCATTTCCAGCTTTCCTTCCAAAACTCCCATAAAAAATGGGAGGTTTTTCCCTTCAATCTGGGCTATTGGATTAATAATTTTTTTCTTTATCAACTTCAAAGTCCTCTTTGAATTCATAAATATATTGAATAGGTAGTGGAGCAATTTCATCTGAAATTTCTTTGTCTTCAGGAGTGTTTACAAAATTTCCGTTTTCATCAAATCGTTTCATAAAAGGATCGTCTTGCGGATTGAAATCGGTTTTTTCCCAGTCGTATCGTATCTCTTTTTTGTAATCGGGCGTTTTAATAAATAGCGCAAAACTAACTCCAGTTATCAAACCTGCCAAATGTCCTTCCCATGAAATGGTCGAATCTACATCTGGAAAAACATACCAAATCATTCCGCCATACAATAAGATTACAGCAAACGATAACGCCATCAATCGGTAATATTTAGTGAGTAATCCTTTAAAAAAAATAAAAGAAACCAAAACATAAATTAATCCGCTTGCACCAATATGAATATTTGGACGCCCAATAATCCAAGTTAAAAGTCCAGAAATTATGATTCCGTAAAACAATACTTTTAGGGAAACGGCGCGATAAAAATATATTAAAGCAAGAGTCAAAATAAATAAAGGAAGCGAATTATTAGCAATATGGGACAAATTCCCGTGCAAAAATGGACTAAAAAATATTCCTTGCAATCCAGAGAAAGTTCGAGGATAAATTCCATGAACGCTCAAATGCAAATGAAAAGAGTTGTCTAAATAAAATATCATCCAAATAAAAACCAGAAATCCAGTAGGAATAATCCAGGTGGACGGTGAGAATTTAAAATGATTGAGTTCATCCATTTAATTTTAAATATTAGATATAAAATATTAGATATAAATTTTTTATCAAAAATACAACCAAATACTATTTGATGCTATTTTGTCAGCACAATCTTGTTATTCCGAAACATGAAGAATCTCATCAAATTATTCAGATTATGTGATTTCTCCTTCGTCCAAATGAGAAAAGAGAAAATTTCTGTAATTTTACCAAATGGAAGCACCACTCGCCGAGCGAATTCGACCTCAAAAATTAGAAGATTATATCAGTCAATCGCATTTAGTAGGTCCAAATGGTTCGTTAACACAACAAATTGCGAATGGAAATATTCCGTCCTTACTTTTTTGGGGATCGCCAGGCACTGGAAAAACTACGCTAGCTCAAATAATTGCACAACAAAGCAACCGTCCTTTTTATAGTTTAAGCGCCATAAATTCAGGTGTTAAAGAGGTTCGAGAAGTCATAGAAAAAGCAAAACAAAGTGGCGGTATTTTTACTGCAAAAAACCCAATTTTATTTATAGACGAAATCCACAGATTTAGTAAATCGCAACAAGATTCTCTCTTAGCGGCTGTCGAGAAAGGTTGGATAACTCTTATTGGTGCAACAACAGAAAACCCAAGTTTTGAAGTCATTCCAGCATTACTATCGCGCTGTCAGGTTTATATTTTAAATCCATTTTCAAAAAACGATTTGCTTCTATTGTTAGAAAGAGCAATGAAAGAAGATCAAATTTTGAAAACTAAAAAAATCAAATTGATCGAAACCGAAGCATTATTGCGACTTTCAGGTGGAGATGGGCGCAAATTGCTCAATATTTTTGAACTTGTCGTTAATGCTTCTTCCGAAAATAAAATTGTAATTACAAATGAACTTGTTTTGAGATTAGTGCAACAAAACACGGTTTTATATGACAAAACTGGCGAACAACATTATGACATAGTTTCAGCATTCATAAAATCCATTCGTGGAAGCGATCCAAACGGTGCTGTTTATTGGTTAGCTAGAATGGTTGAAGGTGGCGAAGATGTAAAATTTATTGCTCGCAGAATGTTGATTTTATCGAGTGAAGATATTGGAAATGCCAATCCAACAGCACTCATTATGGCAAACAATACTTTTCAAGCCGTTACAACCATAGGATATCCCGAAAGTAGAATCATTTTGAGTCAATGTGCGGTTTATTTAGCAACTTCGCCTAAAAGTAATGCTAGTTATATGGCGATTAATCAAGCACAAGCCATTGTGAAACAAACTGGTGATTTACCAGTTCCAATTCATTTGCGTAATGCACCAACAAAATTGATGAAAGAACTTGGTTATGGCGAAGCATATCAATATTCTCATAGTTTTGAAAATAATTTTAGCAATCAAGAATATTTGCCCGATGAAATTTCAAATACGGTTTTTTATAATCCAGGAAATAATTCTAGGGAAAATGGAACTCGGGAATTTTTAAAAAATCGTTGGAAAGATAAGTATGGTTATTGATTATACTATAAGTGTTCTATCAAAAGTAATTCCTTGAATTTTTGATTATTCTTATAATATTCAAAAAACCAGTTATCTACTTCTTTAAATAGAATACCATGAACTTCCTTTCGTGTAGCGATATAAATATCTTTTAACGATGTTGTGTTTAATCTCATATACACTACTTCTGGGTTGGAAGTAACTAAATCAATCCCATCAGTAGTAGATTTAGGATGTAAAACCATTGGTTTCCCTTCATTATGCAGTTCTTCTTGAAAAATGGGCTCATCGACTGTTTTAAAACTTTTTTGTGTTGCAAATTGATGACGATTTACCAATGGAAAAGATTCAAAAGCTTTGCGAAGTGCTATATTATAACCTGTTTTGTAATCTTTCTCTCGACTAATACCTTCATCGGATGTAGATAGAATATTGTTTTTACAATCTTTAATCACCACTTTAATTTTTGTAGAAAACAACGAACTATTATCAATAACATCTACAAAAACTTTATTACAATTAGTGCTTGCAAAATCATCCGTTAAAATATCAGAATCTAAGTGAGCTTCAAAACCATATTTTTCCATAAACATTTTTGTCAAAATATTTAAATTAAATTCATTTGGCTCTTTCGAAAAAGAAAATTTCGATGGCACTACGGCATACTTAAATTCGTTCAAATTTTGTGCAAACGAAATGGTCGAAATTAAGAGTAGTAAGCTAAATTTTCGCATCAAAAATATTTT
>JACMPO010000264.1 GCA_014377455.1 Flavobacterium sp. | reverse complement strand
GTTGTTGGTTCGTCAAAAACAAAAAGTGCTTTGTCTTTTGTAGTTCCTTTTACTAGAAATGAAGCTAATTTTATACGTTGTGCCTCACCACCAGAAAGTGTTGACGACGATTGTCCCAATTGTACATAACCCAAACCTACATCTTGTAACGGTTGTAGTTTTTGAGTGATTTTTGTTTGTTTGTGCTCGTTGAAAAACAAAATAGCATCATCAATGGTCATTGTTAAAATGTCATCAATGTTTTTGCCTTCAAAGTTTACTTCTAGAATTTCTTTTTTGAATCGTTTGCCACCACAGGTTTCACAGGGCAATTCCACATCTGCCATAAAAACCATTTCTACATTTATAGAACCATCGCCTTTACAGGTTTCACAGCGTCCGCCATCCACATTAAACGAGAAATGTTTGGGTTGATAACCACGAATTTTCGATAATTTAGTTTTAGAATATAAATCACGAATATCATCGTAGGCTTTGATATAAGTCACCGGATTGGAACGTGAACTTCGTCCAATTGGGTTTTGATCTACATATTCAATGTGCTGAATTTTGTGATAATGACCTTGCATATCGGTAAATTGACCTGCTTTTTCACCAACGCCTTCCAATCTTTTTTGAATGGCTGGGAATAATATTTTCTTTACCAACGTACTTTTTCCGCTTCCAGAAACTCCTGTAATTACAGTCAAACATTCTAAAGGAAAACGAACATCCAAGTTTTGCAAATTGTTTTCTCTAGCGCCAAGAATGTCAATATAGGTACTCCATTTTCTTCTGGTGCGAGGTGTTTTAATTTCTAATTCGCCGTTGAGGTATTTTGCTGTCAACGAATCTGATTTTAGAATTTCGTCAAAGGTGCCTTGTGCTACTAAATTACCGCCATGAGTTCCAGCTTCTGGACCAATATCAATGATCATATCGGCTTGTTTCATGATGTCTTCGTCGTGTTCAACTACAATTACAGTATTTCCTAAATCACGAAGATTTTTCAAAACTTCAATTAATAGTTCAGTATCTTTAGGATGCAAACCAATACTTGGTTCATCCAAAATATACATGGAACCCACCAAACTACTTCCTAACGAAGTTGCTAAGTTAATTCGTTGCGATTCGCCACCAGAAAGCGTAGCCGAATTTCTGTTTAATGATAAATATTCTAAACCAACATTACTCAAAAATGCCAATCGGCTGTTGATTTCTATTAAAAGGCGTTTGGCAACCGTTTTGTCATATTCAGATAATTGTAAATCCGCAAAAAACGGAATCAATCGTTTGATAGATAAATCTACCAAATCAGAAATCGTTTTGCCACCAACTTGAATGTAATTGGCTTCTATTCGCAGTCGTTTTCCTCTGCAAACATTACATTTGGTTTTGCCTCGATAGCGTGAAAGCATCACACGATTTTGGATTTTATAATTTTTTTCTTCCAATTCATTAAAGAAATCATTCAATCCTTGAAAATATTGATTGCCTTTCCAAAGCAAATCTTTTTGCGTTTCCGAAAGTTCAAAATAAGGTTTATGAATTGGAAAATCAAATTTGTAGGCTTTGTTAACCAATTCATCACGATACCAACCCATACTCTCGCCACGCCAAGGATAAATGGCATTTTCAAAAACAGAAAGTGCCGTATTCGGAATTACTAAATCCTCATCAATTCCAATAATGTTTCCGTAGCCTTCACATACAGGACAAGCGCCATAAGGATTATTGAAACTAAACAAATGTACGTTTGGTTCTAGAAAAGTCATCCCGTCTAATTCAAAATTAGCACTAAATTCCAATCGGTTGTTAGTGCCAACTTCTTGCAAATAACATTCGCCTTTTCCTTCAAAATAGGCAGTTTGAATCGCATCTGCCAATCGGTTGTAAAAATCTTCTTCTTCGGATTCTTCCTGATTTACAACGATTCTATCAATTATTAAAAGCGTGTTTTTAGCGGTTAATTTCTTTCTCTCACTGAGCGCAGTTGAAGTGTCTTTATTGAACAATTCATCCAATCGAATCATTTCGTTATCTACCAAAATTCTGGCAAAACCTTGTTGCAACAATACTTTAAGTTTGTCTTCAAGTTTTCGATCTTTCTCTAAATGAATAGGAGCAAGGAGCAACCATTTGCTGTTTGCTTCAAATGTTTTCACTTTATTAACAACATCTGTAACGGTGTCTTTTTTGACTTCATTACCCGAAACTGGCGAAATTGTTTTTCCAATTCGTGCAAAAAGTAATTTCAAATAATCATAAATTTCGGTTGAAGTTCCAACGGTTGAACGTGCATTTGTAGTATTCACTTTTTGTTCGATGGCTATTGCTGGAGCGATTCCTTTGATGTAATCTACTTTGGGTTTGTCCAATCTGCCAAGAAATTGTCGGGCATAACTCGATAAACTTTCTACATAACGGCGTTGCCCTTCGGCATATAAAGTATCAAACGCCAAAGACGATTTTCCAGAACCTGAAAGACCAGTAATAACCACTAATTTATTTCTCGGAATCGCAACATCCAAATTTTTTAAATTGTGAATAGCCGCACCTTTTATCAAGATATTTTTCTTTGGTTCTAAGGTTGTGATATCATTTAAAATCATAGCAAAAGGCAATTTTTGCAAAGATAATGATTTAAGAAATTAGAATGGGTATTACTTGACTTAGGATTAATTAAACATTTCATAATTTTGATTGTTATAAAATAAAAATTTGAAATTTATTATTTTCATAAGTTAACAAAACGTCATTTCATAAATTATAATTAAAAATCAGTATTTATTATCTTGATATTACCTATACATTAATACAACATTTTATTTATCATAATTCTTGTTGTTGTTTAAATTTTATCTGTTTAATCTTTGTTATGCTTATATTTTAATCGATATAGTAGAATTTTTTATTGTATAGTTTTTATATAGTCACACTTGAAAGTGACGTATCTTTAATTACACTACATTTGATTTAAACTACAAATCACTAATTATGAAAAAAATTACTTTATTATTACTACTCCTAACGTTTTCGTTTGGATATTCACAAGATCCTGCAGTTGGACCAACAGATCCAATAGCTCGAAACTCTTATGATGTTAAATCCATTTACAATGGAATTTCAAATCCTGTACCACCTCAGTATGCAAATGAACCAAACGGTACATTTGACAGTTTTGGTGGTTCAAATATAGTTGGTGATGTTGTTTTAGCAGATGGGAATACTGTCATTAAATACACCAATCACTTGTATTCTGGAATTAGAGCCGGAGCTGGAGATCTCGATGTAACGTCAATGACAATTTTACACATTGATGTTTATTCGCCTGATTTTACTTCTTTTAGAATTAAGTTAGAAGCTGTGAATGGAACTAATCTTGAGCTAGACGTTCCTGGTGCCCATACTCAAAACGCTTGGAATTCTTACGATTTAGATTTAAGTACCTATGTTGGTGTCGATTTGGCACACTTAAAATGGATAGTTCCTGTTACTTATAATCCACCTGGACGAACTCTGTATTTAGATAATGTTTATTTCTTCAGACCTCCAACAGCTGGTCCATCACCAACTTTTAATCCATGGTCTATACCAGATGCATTAACTGGAGCACCTGATTTTGCTATTCCTCCAGCATCAAGTAACAGTAATGGAGCAATTATTTATACAAGTTCTAACACAAGTGTTGCTACAATAATAGGTAACAATACGATTCACGTTGTTGGTCCTGGTGTATCTACTTTTACTGCTTCTCAAGCAGCATCTCCACCTTATCTTGCTGGTAGTACTACTACAACATTTACTGTTTCAAATCCTATTCCTGCTGCACCTACACCTCCAGCTCGACCAGCAGCAGATGTAAAATCAATATTTAGTGATGCTTACGCGCCAATAGCAGTTTTAGGATATGCAGGATCTGGTGATGATAACACTTATAATACTTCTTGGTGTCCTGGTAATACAACCTTAGTGCAGTTATTTGGTAACAATACAAATAAAGTAACTGATTTGGGTTGTGAAGGAGTTGCTTTCTTATCAGCAAGATTTGATGCTACAAGTTTTACATATTTTCACATGGATATTTATACAGATACACCTACACAAGATAAATCTTTTGTTGTGAAATTTTCAAATTGGAATAACGGAAATGCCGAAGCAAATGCAATTTTGTACAATGTTACTAATGCAAATTTCTTAACAAGTCCAAATCCAGGATCTTGGATTTCTTTAGACATTCCTTTATCTAGCTTCTCAATTGCTGGTGGTGGAAGTGCTGACAGAAATGATTTAGCTCAATTTATAATTTCATCAGATTTAGGAACAGTATATTATGATAATTTATATTTACATAAAAATACGGTTTTAGGAAACACAACTTTTGAACAAAACAAAGTGAAAATGTTCCCAAATCCAACTAAAAATATTTTAAATATAGAAGCTATCTCTAATTTAGAAAAAGTGGCTGTTTATAATATGTTAGGTCAAGAAGTAATAAAAACTGCACCAAATTCGAACGCAACAGTTTTAGACGTTTCAAACCTTCAAGCAGGTATTTACATAGTTAAAACAACTATTGACGGAAATGTTTCTTCTTCTAAATTTATTAAGGAATAATTTTAAATTTATAATTTTATAAAAACACGCTCCCAAAGAGCGTGTTTTTTTAATATATTGTTATCTTTAACTCACTAATTTTTTTTAAAAAGTGGCTAAACTTTATTCTTTTCTCTTTTTTTTAATTTCATTTTTTGGTTTTTCGCAAGAATTGCCACCAATTGTAAAATATTCTTCAACAGTTTACGGAGCAGGTAATCAAAACTGGATGATTTCTCAAGATAGAAACCATTTTTTATTTTTTGCAAATAACGATGGTTTACTGGAATTTAATGGTTCAAACTGGAATTTATATCCATCACCAAATGAAACAATTTTACGATCTGTAAAAGTTATTGATGATAAGATATATACTGGTTGTTATATGGAATTTGGATTTTGGGTTAGAAATGCAAATGGAAAATTAAAATACAAATCTTTATCAAAAGCTATTAAAAACAAAATTCTTGACGATGAACAGTTCTGGAATATTTTAAGTTATGAACAATGGGTAGTTTTCCAATCGCTGGATCGAATTTATATTTATGATACCAAAACGCGAACTATTAAAATAATCGCTTCTAAGTATAGTATTTTTCGATCATTTGGAACTCAAAATGGTCTCTATTTCCAAACCTTAAAAGAAGGGCTTTTTGAGATAGAGAATGGTAAAAGCAAATTAGTATCTGACTCTCCAATTTTGAAGACCAACAAAATTGTGAATGTATTTTCAACAGACGAAGGACTTCTTATTCAAACGCAACTTAACGGTTTTTACAAATTAGTAAACTCAGTGATATCAAAGTTTGCAACCGATGCTGATATGCAATTATCAGCAAGCAGTATATACAGTAGTCTAATATTAGCTGATGGAAGTTTTGCACTTGGAACAATTTCTGATGGAATATTCATTATTTCTAACGATGGGAAAATAAAATATCATATCACTCAAAACAAAGGTTTAAGTAACAATACTGCTTTATCAATGTTTGAAGATTCCGATAAAAATTTATGGATAGGACTTGATAACGGAATCAATTGTATTAATTTACAATCGCCTGTTAAAAGTTTTTTTGACGACTCGGGGAATTTAGGAACAGTTTATACTTCAAAGCTTTATAAAGGCAAACTTTATGTTGGTACAAATCAGGGATTATTTGAGAAGAATTATGCAAGTAATGATTCTTTTGAGTTAATACCTGGCACTAAAGGGCAAGCATGGACTTTATTTGAATATCAAAATACACTTTTTTGCGGTCATGACTCTGGTACATTTATAATTGAAAATAATGTGGCCAAAAATATATACGGTCAATCGGGTACATGGAAATTTGAAACAATTCCAGGTAAAAAATCTTTACTACTACAAGGAAATTATTCGGGTATTTCAGTTTTAGAATATCTAAATAATCAATGGGTTTTTAGAAATAAAATTGACGGTTTTAATTCATCATCTAAATATTTTGAAATTACTAATGCTAATGAAATTATTGTGAGTCATGAATATAAAGGAATTTTCAAGCTCCAACTCGATCCAACAATTTCAAAATTCACATCTATTTTTAGATATAAAACACCTTTAAAAGGTAAAAATGCATGTTTAACTAAGTTTAATAACACTATATATTATGCTTATAAACAAGGGATTTTTAAATTAAATAATAAAACTAAAAGATTTGAAAAAGATAGTTTGTTAAGTTCAGTTTTCGAAAAAGATGAATATACTTCTGGAAAACTAATAGTCGATAATTCAAATAAAATTTGGTTATTTTCAAAAAATTATATTCATTATTTCACATTAAGCAAACTTAGTTATCAGCTGAAACAAAATGTAATTCCCATTCCTGCTTCGTTAACAAAATCGATGTTAGGATATGAAAACATCAGTCAATTATCTAATTCAAGTTACTTAATTGGCTCTACAGATGGGTATTATACTGTAAACATAAACGATTTGAGTTTTAAAAATTACAGCGTTTCAATTTCAAATGTTTCTACAAATAAAGTAAATGAGCCATACTTGAGCAATTCCATATCTGAAAAAGGGAAATTTCATTATGATGAAAATAACATTACAATTGATTATACGGTAGCGGCTTATAATAAATACATCAATGCAGAATATCAATATTTATTAGAAGGTGTTCAAGATAGTTGGAGCGAATGGAGTGCAAAACCGTCTATTAACTTTAAAAATTTAGCACCAGGAGAATATGTTTTTAAAGTCCGAGCCCGAATTGCTAATTCTACTCCTGAAAACACTGCTGTTTATTCGTTTGTAATATTAAAGCCTTGGTATGCAACTAATTTGGCTTTGTTTTTATACTTAGTGTTGATTTTAATTTGTGCGTATTACATAAATAAATCCTATAAGAATTTTTATCAAAAACAAGAGCAAAAACTAATTGAGGAAAACAACTTATTGCTAGAGATTAAAGAATTAGAAAACAATCAGCAATTAATGAAAGTTACTAATGAGCAATTATCACAAGATGTTGATTCAAAAAATCGTGAATTAGCAGTATCAACTATGAGTTTGATTAAAAAGAATGAGTTGCTAAGTGTGATAAAAGAAGATTTAAAAAAATCATCTGAAGAAAGTTCTTCTAAAAGTATAAAATCGGTTATCTTGACAATAACTAAAAATATATCAGACGAAGATACTTGGAATGTTTTTAAAGAAGCATTTGACAATGCTGACAAGGATTTTCTTAAAAAGGTAAAACTAGCCCATGCTTCATTAACTCCAAACGATTTAAGGCTTTGTGCTTATTTAAGATTAAACCTTTCTTCTAAAGAAATTGCCCCATTACTTAACATTTCGGTAAGAAGTATTGAAATAAAACGATATCGATTGCGTAAAAAGATGGAATTACCTCACGAGCAAGGATTAGTTGAATATATTTTATCAATTTAAAGCTGGTATTCTTATCATAATAACTATACAATAACACATCATTTTCAATTTTTAATTTATTTTACATCGTTGTAATTAATTGGTTGTTAATATTTTAATTAAAAAAATTGAGTATTATTTATGTTGTATAATTTTTGTATTATGATTTTATAATCTTGTTTAACATAATTTTATAAATTTATCAAAATCAATATTTTTAATAATTAAACCAACCAACATTAAACATTAAATTATGAATAAAAAACTCATTTTACTTTTTTTGCTGAGTACTGTTAATTTATTGCTAGCACAATCTCAAAGTGTATCAATTTCAAAAAACTCCGATGGTAGTAAACTTATTGTTAATGGAAAAGATTTCATGATAAATGGGATGAATTGGGATTATTTTCCAATTGGAACAAATTACAACTACAGTCTCTGGAAACAATCTGACGATGTCATCAAGGCAGCATTAGATAATGAAATGTCTTTACTCAAAAATATGGGAGTTAATACAATTAGGCAGTATACTGGAATTCAGCCTAAATGGATTCAATACATATATGAGAAATATGGAATTTACACAATGCTTAATCATACTTTTGGACGTTATGGTTTAACTTTAAATGGTGCTTGGGTTCCTAATACTGAATATTCAAATCCTGCTACGCGCGATTTACTTCTTAAAGAGTCCAAAGAAATGATTGAGACTTACAAGAACACCCCTGGACTACTTATCTTTTTGTTAGGTAACGAAAATAATTACGGACTTTTTTGGGATGGAGCTGAAACAGAAAATATTCCATTAGAAGATCGAAAATCTACTAAAAGAGCAGCTGATTTGTATAAATTATTCAATGAAGCAGTTGTTGCAATGAAAAGTATAGATAAATCTCATCCAATAGCAATTTGTAATGGAGATTTATTGTTTTTAGATGTAATTGCAAAAGATTGTAAAAACATCGATATTTTAGGTGTAAATGCTTACAGAGGATCTTCATTTGGAGATGTTTTCGAAAAAGTAAAGCAAACTTTAGATAAACCTTTATTGTTTAGTGAATTTGGTTCAGATTCATTTAATGCAATAGATAACAAAGAAGATCAGAAATCGCAAGCCTATTACTTAGTTAATAACTGGAAAGAAATTTACGAAAATGCTGCAGGTTTGGGAAAAGCAGGAAATTCTTTAGGAGGTTTTACATTTCAATTTAGCGACGGATGGTGGAAATTTGGGCAAACTAAAAACTTAGACATTCACGATTCAAATGCCTCTTGGTCTAATGGTGGCTATCAGTTTGACTATAAGTTAGGACAAAATAACATGAACGAAGAGTGGTTTGGAATATGCGCAAAAGGAGTAACAAGCGATCGAGGACTTTACGATTTGTATCCTCGCGCTGCATATTATTCACTTAAAGAAGCTCATAATATTGATCCTTACGCTCCAGGTGCAACATTAAGTTATGTTGATAATGCATTTGCACATATAAATTTGATGGATGGAGTTTTGAGAGCTCGTGGCGATAAAGCATCTTCTGGAACTGCAAGTAGCGAAATGGTAAAATTGAGTAATTTGAGAACTGAATTTACAACTTTTAATACTGGGGGAACGTTACTAACAACCCCTAAAACAGCAGATCCAACAAATCCTGTATATCCTAATAAATTAGGTTTCGATCACATGCAATCTTATTTTATCGGCGTTGAGGGAAATCCATCATCCAATATGCATGCTACAGTAAATTTCAATATTTTAGGTCATGTAGCCGAAAATCCAATTGATGAAATTTTTTATGAAAATAGAGGCCGTCCTATTATTGTAAATTCTGGAACAGGAACTACAACTTTAACAGATAATAATAGGGTTCAGATTTATAATTCAAAATATGAATGGAATGCTAAAGATTTTGATTTAAGAGGTTTTTACCGAACAGGTCATTATCATTGGGGTTACGAAGGCGATTTTTTTGGATTGTATCCAGAAGCCAACTACGGTCCAAACTTAGATATTTACAATGGTGAAATATTAGGTTTTGAAGTTGATGGAAAACGAAGTATTCGGGGATTAAAAGCTGCTTTTGGTCCACAATTGTGGTGGGGCGCAAATCCTGCTGTTTTATTTAAATACAGTCGCACTTTTAATAAATTTGATTTTACGGCAGTATATCACGAAGATATTGCTGATGCAGGAAAAGCAAATACATCTATTGCAATTCCACTTCCAAAAACCCGAAGAGTAACATTTCACGTTAAAAGAAAATTTGGATCATTTGGTGTGGAAGCAGGAGGAATTTGGGGAGGTCAACCCTTAAATGGACGAGAGTTTCAATACACAACTGGCGATTCAGGAAATTATGTAGTTTATAACGACAAAGTAAAAAGTAGTGACAATTGGGGCGGAAAAGGTAAAATTACTTTTTCGAAAGGTGCTTTCAATTTTTATGCTCAATCAGCAGTAATGGGTTTAGTTGCAAATGGTGGAGCTGATAACACTAAAACGTTCACTGGTTGGAGATTAAAAGATTCTGGTAGTGGAAATCAAACTAATTTTCTATCTGGTTTTACCTATTTAATTGGCAATTTTCAAATTGCGCCAAACTTTTTATGGCAAAAACCTCTTGTGGGTCCAATGCCAAATGATGTCCAAGCACCAGGAAGATTAAGAAATATTCAAGATGACCCTTTTGCAGTTAGAGTAAATAGAGAAACTGTAGCGGGAGAATTATTACTTACTTATGATCCAACTCCTGGAACTTGGTTTTACGAGTGGGATAACGATATGTCTGAAGATGCAAAATTTGCAATGAATACGGATATCGTGATTCGTCATCAGCCTACCGCGCAAGATGCTGCTATAGGTTTTTTAAGTAATCGAACCGCTTTTGCATTTCCAAATTCTGCCCCAGCAAAAGATTTATGGGAATCAAACACCCGAATAGTTTCTAAAATGACGTCCGATTTTGGTTTGATAACAAATTTTTACTTTGGAAACGCACAATCTAATGGTAGTAATGCCCGCTTAATCGAAAGACTTGGAGGAGATATAAGAGTAATTTATAAAAAAGTAAAAATTGTAAGTTCAGTAAAACTTAATGATTGGGGACCATTTGATTACCATAGAGATTTCAACTTGACTTATCCACTTCAACTGATGTTAGATTTATCTACTTCAGTTGGAAAACCAGATTGGTTTATATTACCAAATACAAAAATTGGACTTAGAGGAACTTACAGAACATTAAATCAATATTCTGCTCGATACAGTCCAAATCAAACATCGGGAGTATTTGTAACAGAACCAACCATTAGTCCCGTTGGATTTCCTAATGGTACAGAATGGGAAATTAGAACTTATATTCACATTAATATTGGAAAATAAAAAAAATGAAAATGAAAAATCAAAAATTTAATTATTTAAAAATCACATTATTGTCAATGTTGGTTTTGGGTTTAAATGTATCGTGCGAACGAAATTTGTCTGAAGATGCTCAGGTAGCTACTTATCCTAAAACTGCTGAGGTTTTTATTGATGGTTTTAGTGCTGGACTGAGTTACGGTGCTTTTGGGAACACATTATTAACAGGTTTTAATGTTGATAACGAAGTTAAATATAAAGGTACAGCTTCAATGCGATTTGATGTGCCTAATGCAGGAGATCCAGCTGGAGCTTACGTTGGTGGTGTTTTTATAGATGCTGGTGGTCGCGACCTAACTGGATATGATGCTTTAACTTTTTGGGCAAAAGGATCGCAATCAGCTACAATAAACGAACTGGGTTTAGGTAATGATTTTAATCAAAATAAATATCTAGTTTCAATGACTAATGTTCCTCTGGCAACGTATTGGAAAAAATATATTATTCCAATTCCAGATGCTTCAAAATTAAAGATGGAAAAAGGAATGTTTTGGTACTCTGAAGGTCCAGAAAATGGTCAAGGTTATACTTTTTGGATTGATGAGGTTAAATATGAAAAGCTAGGAACATTAGCTTATCCTACACCTAAAATTTATGATGGAGTGAACAAAACAGAAGCTAGTTTTATAGGATCGACCTCAACAGTTTCGGGATTAACACAAACTTATAATTTAGCAACTGGTATAAATCAAACAGTTACGGCAGCTCCATCATATTTTAAATTTAAATCGTCAAATGAAAGTGTTGCTACAGTAAGTGAACTCGGAGTTATTTCTATTATTGGATCTGGTTCAGCAATAATTACGGCTAAATTAGGTGAAGTAGACGCATTAGGATCTTTAACCATAAATTCACTAGGAACTTTTACACCAGCACCAACACCTACGCGTGATCCAGCAAATGTAATATCAATTTTTAGTAACGCTTATACAAATGTTCCAGTGGAATATTATAACGGATATTATGCTCCATATCAAACTACACAAGGTGGAAATGACATCCATATTAATGGCGACGATATCATAAGATACACACAACTGAATTTTGTAGGAACTCAGTTTTCACAGCCTACTGTAAATGCTTCTCAAATGACTTATTTTCATGTTGATATTCAAGTTCAAGAAGCCATGACAGCAGGAGATCACATTAAAATACAAATTGGTGATTTCGGCGCAAATGGTGTTTACGGCGGTGGAGATGATTCCAACGGTACTATTAATTACACAAATGCCAGTTTCACAAACGGAAGTTGGGTAGGTTTTGATATTCCTTTATCTAGTTTTTCTGGGTTAACGAGTAAAAGTCATTTAGCGCAAATATTATTCATTTCTGATGCTACCATTTCTAATATTTTAGTCGATAATATGTATTTTTATGCATTACCAAATGCTCCAACAGTTGCTGCACCAACTCCCACAGTTCCTGCTGCAAACGTAATTTCAGTTTTTAGTAACGCTTATACAAATATTGCTGGCACCGATTTAAATCCAAACTGGGGACAAACTACAGTTGTTACGCAACCACTTATTGCAGGAAATACAACTTTAAAATATGCGGGTTTAAATTATCAAGGTATTCAACTGGGAAGTAGTCAAAATTTAACGGGTATGACATTTCTACATGTAGATTATTGGACATCAAATTCGACTTCTTTAAAAACATATTTAATTAGTACAGGTCCAGTAGAGAAAGCAAAAGTTTTAACGGTTCCAGCATCAGGTTGGCAAAGTGTTGAAATTCCTTTAACAAATTTTTTACCAGTAAATCTTGCTGATGTTATTCAAATGAAATTTGATGGTAATGGCGATATTTATTTAGACAATATTTATTTCCACAACTAAAAAATTGATTTTAATTTTTAAATAAAATTTCACATGAAAAATAATAATATATCAAATATAATTAAATGTTCACTTTTCTGTTTAGTTCTAATTTCAATAAGTTGTTCTAAAGATGAAAAGCAAACGGTAACCACTTTAAATAATTTGGTTATGCAAGACGAATTTGATGTTGATGGAGCTCCAAATAGTGCAATTTGGGGATATGACATCGGGACAGGTTCTAACGGTTGGGGAAATAATGAATTGGAATATTATACTTCACGACCTGAAAATGTTAAAGTTGAAAATGGTATGCTTAAAATAACTGCTCGAAAAGAATCGTACATGGGTTCCAGTTACACTTCTGCCAGATTATTAACCAAAGGAAAATTTTCACAAAGTCATGGTCGTTTTGAAGCCAGAATCAAAATGCCTTTTGGGCAAGGAATGTGGCCTGCATTTTGGTTACTTGGAGACGACATTCCTAATGCAACTTGGCCTCAAATTGGGGAAATTGATATTATGGAATATAAAGGACAAGAGCCAACAGTTACACATGGAACGGTTCATGGTCCAGGTTATTCTGGTGCAAATGCAGTGACAAAATCATACACTTTATTAAATAATCGCTTTGATACAGATTTTCACATTTTTGGGGTCGAATGGGGAGAAAATTATATCAATTTTTATGTCGATGATGTGTTATACAACCAAATTACCCCTGAAAAAGTAAATGGGCAGTGGGTTTTTGATCATCCATTTTATATCATTTTAAATTTGGCAGTTGGAGGTAATTATGTTGGTTCACCAAATGGTGACACAATGTTCCCACAAACTATGTTGGTTGATTATGTTCGCGTTTATAATTAATTTTCATAGTTACATTTCATAAAATAATTAGTTAACATGAAGTAACTTTTACCTAACAAAGTTGCTTCATGTTATTTATATAATCAGAAAAATACCGAATCTTACTAGTAATAAAATGAGTAAAAGTCAATTGCAATTTGTTAAAAATGAAAAAGAAGCTAAAGCAGTCAAATTGAATATAGTTTCCATTGATGGTGAAAAATTTTATCAAATAACAAATAATGATACAATGCGTCCTTTTTTTATGAGTATTGTTAGTGATTCCAATCATTGGATGTTTATATCTAGTAGTGGCGGATTAACATCGGGAAGAAAAAATGCAGAATTTGCGCTTTTCCCATATTATACGGATGATAAAATTACAGAATCGTTTGATATTACCGGAAGTAAGTCAATTTTTCAAATTCATCACAATGAAGAAATTCACGTTTGGGAACCTTTCTCCGATCGATTTTCACGAAATATATTTTTAGTTACTCGAAATTTATACAAAAATCGTTACGGCAATAAAGTAATCTTTGAAGAAATAAATCACGATTTAAAAATTTCCTACCGATACCAATGGAATTCCAGTAATAAATATGGTTTTGTACGTAAATCAGAAGTTATCAATCATTCTGAAACTGATTACCAGATAAATTTAATTGATGGAATACAAAATATCTTGCCTTATGGTGTTACCAGCGATTTACAAAATGCGGCAAGTAATTTAGTTGATGCGTATAAACGAAGTGAATTACACCAGCAAAGTGGTTTAGGAATATTTGCTTTAAGTGCAATTATTGTTGATAAAGCCGAGCCAAGTGAAGCCTTAAAATCTAATATTGTTTGGTCACTTGGAATTAAAAATCCTTCTTATTTAGTTTCTTCTTTACAACTTTCTAAGTTCAGAAATAAACAAACTGTAAATCAAGAAGTTGATGTTAAAGGCGAAAAAGGTGCTTATTTTATAAATTCCCAAATTACTTTAAAAGAAAATTCAAAGCAAGAATGGATGATTGTTGCCAACGTCAATCAAGATCATTCTGATGTAGCACAAATCATTCATACTATTCAAACAGAAAAAAATCTTGAAGAATTTATCAATCAAGATATTGAATTAGGTACAAAAAACTTGATTGCACTAAACGCTTCGTCTGATGCACTGCAAGCTACCAACGATAATTTAAGAGATACAAGACATTTTGCCAATACACTTTTCAATATAATGCGTGGCGGAATTTTCGATTTTAATTATCAAATTGAAAAACAAGATTTCCTACAATATATTAATAAAGCTAATACGATTGTTTTTCAAAAATTAGAAAAAAATCTCAATCAACTTGCTGATTTATTTACTTTAGAAACTTTAAAAGAGTTTGCGACCAAACAAAATCACACCGATTTTGAGCGATTAAGTTTAGAATATTTGCCACTAAAATTCAGCAGAAGACACGGCGATCCAAGTCGTCCTTGGAACAAATTCTCAATCAATACACAAAGTGAAATTGACGGTTCTAAAATTTTAGATTACGAAGGAAATTGGCGCGATATCTTTCAAAATTGGGAAGCCTTAGCTCATTCTTTTCCTGAGTTTATCGAAAACATGATTCATAAATTTTTAAACGCAACCACTTTTGATGGTTACAATCCGTATCGAGTTACTAAAGATGGATTTGATTGGGAAACCATCGAAGAAGACAATCCTTGGTCGTATATAGGTTATTGGGGCGATCATCAAATTATTTATTTGTTGAAATTTTTAGAATTTATTGAAAATCATCAACCAAAAAAACTACAAGAATACTTTAACAACGATATTTTTGTCTATGCCAATGTGCCTTACATCATAAAATCATACGAAGATATTCTTAAAAATCCGAAAGACACCATTGCTTTTGACCATAAATCAGATGAAAAAATTCGAGAGGAAAGAACCAAAATAGGAGCAGACGGAACTTTGCTGAAAGATGCCAATGGCGACATTTATAAAGTAAATTTTATAGAAAAAATGTTGGCTACCGTTTTAGCCAAAATGTCTAATTTTATTCCAGAAGGTGGCATCTGGTTAAACACACAACGACCAGAATGGAACGATGCCAATAACGCTTTAGTGGGTAACGGTGTTTCAATGGTTACGCTATATTATTTACGACGATTTTTAAATCATTTTCAAAATATAATAGCCAATTCAGAAGTTGAAACCATCAAAATTTCCAATGAAATGGTAGAATTTTATCATTCTATTAGGGAAACCTTACTACAATTTGAACCTTCATTAAACGGAAAATTTAATGATGTTGATAGAAAAACCATTCTTGATTCATTCGGAAAAGCAGCATCGGCATATCGTAATCAAGTATACCAAAATGGCTTTTGGGGAAATAAAAGAAGTCATTCTATGGCTGGTTTAAAACGTTTCATAGAAGTAAGTTTAAAATTTATCGATCATTCTATTAACGCAAATAAAAGAGAAGATAACCTTTATCATGCCTACAATTTAATGACGGTTGAAAATGATAAAGAAGTTTCAATTTCCTATTTGAGTGAAATGCTCGAAGGTCAAGTTGCCGTTTTGAGTTCGGGCTATTTAACATCCAATGAAGCGTTGCATGTTTTAGATGGTTTAAAAGCAAGTAAACTTTTCAGAGAAGACCAATACAGTTATATTTTATATCCAAATAAAGACTTACCTAAGTTCCTTGAGAAAAATGCAATTTCGAGCGAAGTTGTTTCTAAATCAGAATTACTAACCAAATTAATTACTGCGAACAATACACAAATAATCAAAAAAGATTGTAATGGAAATTACCATTTCAATGGAAATTTTAAAAATGCGTCCGATTTAGAAGTAGCATTAGAATCACTTTCTAAAACGGATTTTGCTTTACAAGTTGAGCAAGAAAAAAAATCAATTTTAAAAGCTTTTGAAGACGTTTTCAACCACAAATCGTTTACAGGTCGTTCAGGAACTTTTTATGGATACGAAGGTTTGGGTTCGATTTATTGGCATATGGTTTCTAAACTTCAATTAGCAGTTCAAGAATGTTGTTTAAAAGCGGTTGAAGAAAAAGAATCGGATGAGGTAATCGGAAGATTATTAGAACATTATTATGAAATCAATGAAGGAATCGGAGTTCATAAATCACCAGAATTATATGGTGCGTTTCCAACCGATCCTTATTCACACACGCCAGCAGGAAAAGGCGCACAACAACCTGGAATGACAGGTCAGGTAAAAGAAGATATTTTGTCTCGATTTGGAGAATTAGGTATTTTTGTCAAAAATGGGAAACTATTATTTAATCCATGTTTGTTGCGTAAAGACGAATTTCTTATTGATGAAAAATCCTTTCATTATGTTGATGTGAATTTCAATCCTAAAACCATTCAACTGCAACCCAATTCGATCTGTTTTACTTATTGTCAAATTCCAATAATTTATACCATTTCAAATCAAAAAAATATTGAAATTAAATACAATGATGACACAATTTTAAAATCGGATGGATTGATTATGGATCAAAAAACAAGCAATCAAGTATTTGGAAGAACCAATGAAATTAACCAAATTATAGTAACTATTTTAGAAAGTGAATTGAAATAATTACATGAAAAACCAATTGCTATTTTATATAGAATCTACATTAAAATGTATCGCTTTACTAGCAGTGATTTTTCTTATTTATTCATTTAAAATGCAGCTTCAAAAGAATAATCATACAACAAAAAGAAAACAAGTGACCGCAAAAGATATTTTAGGAAATCCGAACTATTTAGCAATTTCATACGGTGGATATCGAAAAAATACGAGAGATATTCAGCCAACTATTGCCGAAATAATACAAGATTTAAAGCTTTTAGCAGCACTCAAAATAAAAGTTATTCGAACTTATAATGTTCATTTAGAAGAAGTTTCTACGGTTTTAAAAGCGATTGAATTTTTAAAAAAGGAAGATAAAAATTTCGAAATGTATGTAATGCTTGGTGCGTGGATAGATTGTAAAAATGCTTGGACCAATCTTGAACCAAATCACAATGAAGAAAGCGAGCGAAATGCAGAAGAAATTGATCAAGCGGTACAATTAGCAAAACAATATCCAGAAATTATTAAAATTATTGCTGTCGGAAATGAAGCTATGGTTAAATGGGCAACAAGTTATTATGTGCAACCCAGCGTGATTTTAAAATGGGTAAACCATTTGCAAAATTTGAAAAAAAATAAAAAACTACCTAAAGATTTATGGATAACATCTTCAGATGATTTTGCCTCTTGGGGTGGAGGAGATGAAAGTTATAAAACCAATGATTTAGAAGCACTTATAAACGCTGTAGATTATGTTTCAATGCATACTTATCCTTACCATAATTCGTATTATCACTCTGATTTTTGGAGAGTACCTCAGGAAGATTTGGCACTTTCAGATATTGAAAAAGTAAATTTTGCTATGAATCGTTCTTTAGAATTTGCCAAAATGCAGTACAATGCAGTAAAGAATTATGTTCACAGCATCAATCCAAATAAACGAATACACATTGGAGAAACGGGTTGGGCTTCAAGCTCGGATGGTCTTTACGGAAATGATGGTTCAAAAGCATCTGACGAATATAAACAAGCACTTTATTACGATGCAATGAGAACATGGACCAACAAAGAGGGAATTTCGTGTTTTTTCTTTGAAGCTTTTGATGAAATTTGGAAAGACAGCAATAATCCATCAGGTTCTGAAAATCATTTTGGATTATTTACACTCGATGGAAAAGCAAAATATGCACTTTGGAAAAATATAGACAAAAATACGTTTAATGGTTTAAATCGAGATGGAAATTCTATTTCCAAAACGTATGATGGAAGTTTTAGTGAGCTTATGAAAACAGTAGTAACTCCGCCAAGAAAGTAGTATTATGAAAATTATTAAATACTTATTTTTCACACTATTAATTTTAACAATGATCAATTGTAAAAGTAAAAAATATGCTTTAGATGTTGAGGTTTATGAAACTTCTGCATCAGGAAATGCTTTGACTAAAATAAACGAATTTTCGACCGATAATAACTTAGTGAAAGTAGAAATTAATCCAAATGAGAAATTTCAAACTATTACTGGTTTTGGCGGTGCATTTACTGAATCTTCGGCTTATTTACTCAATCGATTGAGTAAGGAAAATCAAAATAAAATCATGCTAGCTTATTTTAGTAATGAAGGTGCAAATTACTCTTTAACTAGAACGCACATTAATTCTTGTGACTTTTCTTTGAAGCATTATGCCTATGCAATGGTTGATGGTGACAAAAATTTAGATCATTTTTCAATCGAAGAAGATAAAAAAAATAATTTGATTCCAATGATCTTACAAGCCAAATCCATATCCAAAGAAGGCTTTAAGATTATTGCATCACCTTGGACTGCTCCACCATGGATGAAAGATAATAAAGCATGGGTTGGCGGAAAATTATTGCCAGAATATAATGATACTTGGGCTTTATATTTTTTGAAATATATTGATGCTTACAAAAAAGAAGGTATTGACATTTGGGGTATTACCGTCGAAAATGAGCCTCACGGAAACGGAAATAACTGGGAAAGTATGTTGTTTTCACCAAAAGAAATGACCGATTTTGTTCAAAATCATTTAGGTCCAAAACTCGAACATGACGGCAAAGCAAATATAAAAATTTTTGGTTACGATCAAAATAGAGCTGGATTAAAAGAGTGGGTTGATGAAATGTATAGAGATGAACAATCATCAAAATATTTTGCAGGAACAGCTATACATTGGTATGAAAGTACGTATGACTATTTCCCAGATGCATTGCAATACGCTCACAACAAAGCACCAAATAAGTACCTAATCGAAACCGAAGGTTGCGTAGATTCTGAAATTCCAAAATGGAAAGACGATGCGTGGTATTGGGAAAAAGAAGCTACTGATTGGGGTTGGGATTGGGCGAGTGAAAAAGACAAACATCTTCATCCAAAATATGCTCCTGTAAACCGTTATGCTACTGATATTATTGGTTGTTTGAACAATTGGGTTGATGGTTGGATAGACTGGAATATGGTTTTAGACAAACAAGGTGGTCCAAACTGGTTTAAAAATTGGTGTGTAGCGCCAATTATTGTTGATGATATAAAAGATGAAGTTTACTTAACACCATTATATTACACAATGGCACATTTTAGTAAATTCATGCGTCCAGGAGCAGTGAAAATTGGATGTTCAATTAGCAATAAAGATTTAAAGGCAACTGCTGTAAAAAACCCTGATGGAACAATAGCTGTAGTAATTTTTAATCCAACTGAATTAAAACAAACTATCGACATACAATTAAATAATAGAAATACAATCATTTCAATAAACGCAAAAGCATTGCAAACGATAGTAATAAATCTTTAACAAATCAAAATATGTCAGAAATTCAATCATCTAACGTCACATTTAGTATAAAAAAAGATAAAGTTCCGTTTGGACAAAAAGCAGCTTTTGGAGCGGGACATTTGGTAAATAATTTATTTCCAGGTGCTTTGGGTGTTTTTTCTTTCTTTCTGTTAACTGCTTTTGGGATGGATCCTATATATGCAGGGATTTTAGGAGGGTTACCTAGAATTTATGATGCTATAATCGATCCTATCATTGGTCATCTTTCGGATAATTCTACTTCTAAATGGGGAAGACGCAGACCATTTATCTTTTTTGGAGCAATTTTAAGTGGATTATTTTTTATTGTGTTGTGGCATTTAGATCCAAAAGATTCTCAAGCTTATAATTTTTGGTATTTTCTCATTTTTTCATTGGTATTTCTTACTGGTAACGCATTGTTTGCAACTCCATTAATAGGACTAGGATACGAAATGACATCTGATTATAAAGAACGAACGCGACTTATGGCATTTTCTCAAACAATTGGTCAGGTAGCTTGGATGATTGTGCCGTGGTTTTGGGTTATAATTGCAGATCCAACATTATTTAAAAATCAAGCAGAAGGTGTAAATAAATTATCTGTAATTGTGGGTGTGGTTTGTATGCTTCTTGGCGTTCTACCAGCATTATTTTGCAAGGAAATGGATCAAACTAATCTAGAAAATAGAGTTCACAAAAAAGGAAGTATTTTCAGCGAATTAACTAGTTTATTTAAAAGCATAGGATTAATTTCTAAAAACAAATCATTCATGAAATTATGTGCAGCAACCTTTTTAGTTTTTAATGGTTTTCAAATGGTTGCTTCATTCAGTTATTTTATCATAGTTTTTTATATGTTTAAAGGAGATTATGGTTTAGCTGGTTCTTGGCCAGCTTGGTTTTCTACCATCACTGCGGTAATAACTGCATTTTTAATTATTCCTATAGTTACAATGATCTCTAATAAATACGGCAAAAAAAATGCCTTTATAATAACAACTTTTCTTTCGATAATTGGTTATGCATTAAAGTGGTGGGGATTTTGCCCAGGAAATCCTTGGCTAATGTTTATCCCTGTTCCGTTAATAGCATTTGGTTTAGGTGGACTTTTTACGTTAATGATGAGTATGACAGCCGATGTTTGCGATTTAGATGAACTTGAAAATGGTATGCCAAGAAAAGAAGGAACTTTTGGAGCTATTTATTGGTGGATGGTAAAGTTGGGACAAGGAATTGCTTTGCTACTTGCAGGTTGGGTTTTAGAAGTAATTGGTTTTGATGCCGGAAAAACAACGCAAAGTGTTGAAACAATGACAAGCCTTAGACTATTTGATATTTTTGTACCTGTGGTAACAGCATCAATTGCGATTTGGGTTATGAGAAATTATAGCCTATCTGAGGATAAAGCTAGAGAGATAAAAGCGGAATTAGTGGCTAGAAGAGGTGAATTATAATCGTTTATAATAAATTAAGTTATGTCATACAGAGAAGGTCATTATTTTTCATTAGAAAATAACAGCAATAATATAAATAATAGTAGTACTAAAAACGACTATCATAGTTTTGATTTTTCTGAAATTCCAACAAAAAAAATAACAGAACTTTGGAATGAAACCCTACAAAACGGAATGCACGGAATATGTTACAGTATGTATGAAGACGGACAAAAACCTGAAGATACTATTACTGCTGAGCAAGTAAATCGTCGCATTCAAATTTTGAAACCTTACTCCAAATGGGTTCGTTCTTTTTCATGTATTGAAGGCAATGAATTTATTCCAAAAATTGCTCATGAAAATGGAATGCAAACCTTAGTAGGCGCTTGGCTTAGTGATGACTTAGAAAAAAATGAAAAAGAAATAGAAGCATTAATTCAATTAGCCAAAGAAGGTTGTGTGAATATTGTTGCCGTTGGAAATGAAGTTATGTATCGTGGTGATTTAACCGAAGACCAATTAGTAGATTATATAAATCGTGTAAAACTAGCTTTGCCAAATATTCCAGTTGGTTACGTTGATGCTTATTATGAGTTTTCACATCGTCCAAGAATTACAGAAGTTTGTGATCTGATTTTAACCAATTGTTATCCTTATTGGGAAGGTTGTCCAATTGAGAATGCTTTAAATCATATGGTTAGTATGTTTAATTCTGCCAAAGATGCAGGTCAAAGAAAACGCGTAATTATTACTGAAACGGGTTGGCCAAGCCAAGGAGGTTCTTTAAAAGGCGCAGTTGCAACTGATGAAAATGTAAAGAAATATTTTATCGAAACAGTATCATGGTGCAAAGAAAACGATGTTGAGATATTTTATTTTCTTCATTCGATGAGTCTTGGAAAGTACGTCCTGAAGGTGAAGTAGGAGCCTATTGGGGTTTATGGGATAAAAACGAAAAATTGAAATTTGCAAATAATCAGATATAGTAAATTCTAAAAAAAATCAGAACTTAAAGATTTCTTAGTCATGAAAAAAAATAAATTAAAACTGATTTTCTTTTTACTTTTTCTCACTTATCAAGTTAGTTATTCCCAAGTTGATGTTGTTTATTCAGATTTGGTGTGGTCAGATGAGTTTGATGTAAATGGTGTAATAAATCCCAATAACTGGTTTCATCAAACACAATTACCAGCTGGTGGAAGCTGGTTTAGTGGCGAACTGCAACATTATACTAACCGAATAGACAACTCGTTTGTAGATGCAGGTATGCTAAATATAGTTGCTAAAAATGAACCTTATACTGATCAAGGAGTTACTAAAAATTATACTTCTGCTAGATTAAATTCTAAATTTTCATTTAAATATGGCCGAGTTGATGTTAGAGCAAAAGTTCCAATAGATGCAGGAACTTGGCCTGCAATTTGGATGCTAGGAAAAAACATCAACGAAGATGGTGGTTATTTTGATGCAACTTACGGAATATTAAATTGGCCTGCATGTGGAGAAATAGATATTATGGAACACGGTATTTTTCCTTCTCAAAACGTAAATTATATTCAAGGAACTTTGCATACGCCCTCATCTTACGGAAACTCAATAAATAATGGAGGTACAACTCTATCAAATTTGCAAAATAGTTATCATATTTATTCTATGAATTGGTCTCCGTTTCAAATATCTTTTTTGGTCGATAATGTGGTTTACTACACCTATAATCCCACTGTTAAAGATGCCAGTACTTGGCCTTTTGATAACGAACAGTATCTTTTATTAAATATTGCAATGGGAGGAACCGCTGGATCTATTCCAGCTAGTTTCACCCAAACTTCAATGCAAATAGATTATGTAAGGGTTTATCAAAACACTTTAGTTGACACTCAAAGTCCAACAAATTTTACTGCTGCTGTTGGTGCAATAACAAGTTCATCAGTTGAGTTAGTTTTAAATGCTAACGATAATTCTGGTAATGTTGTTTACACGATTTCTTATGGCTCGAATTCACAATCAATTGTAGGGACTTCGGGTGTTCAAAAGTCTGTTATTATTCCTAACTTAAATCCAAACACTAATTATTCTTTTACTATAACTGCAACCGATTTAGCTGGTAATGCTTATACAAATAATCCTTTACTTCGCACGGCAACTACTACTGGAACTGTTGGTTGTTCAGGAACAGATACAGTAGCAACCCAAGGTTCTTTTACCTCTGGATATAATTATACATTTGAAACTATTGGAACAGATGTAAAAATTACATTTGAATTATTAGATACTGACAAAGTAGGCGTTGTTGCTTATTTGTGGAAACAAAGTCCTTTTTCAGAATCTCAAATGACCAATGTTTCAGGGAATACATTTACTAAAACTGTAACCAATCAAACTACTGGATCTACTATTAATTATGCAGTAAAATTTGCTTATGCTGGTGGTTTGTCAGTTACTAAATATGTTTCTTATGTAGTTGGAAATAATTGTGCTTTGAGTACAGAAAACCAATTTCAACAGGAACAGTTTTCATTTAATAATCCTGCAAACAATTTTGTAGTAATAAATTCTCCCTTAATTATCGACAAGGTGGAGATTTATGATTTGCTTGGAAATTTAGTTTTAAGTTCAACTGATTCGACTAATAAAATAGATGTAAACAATTTTTCTAAAGGCATTTATTTATTGCAGATTTATTCTGGTACATCGAGAATAATTAAAAAACTAATTATAAACTAAATATAAATTCAGTTCCAACTTAATTTGAAAATATGTTAAACTTTCAATTTTTATTTGTTTGTTTATAATATTTTATGTTACATTTGGCTATAAATTAATTTTAAATTAACATTTGCCTATTTATAAAACTACTTTTTAGAAAAAATTATTACAGTTTTTCAACCCAAACTAAAAGGTATATTATGGCTCTTACTAATTCCCCTGATTCTGTATTAGTTCAAAATTATGTTGCTGGTGATGAAGCAGCGTTATTAGAATTAATTAATCGTCATCAATCAAAAATTTATGGTTTTATCTATTCAAAATTAGATAACAGACACTTTGCCGACGATATTTTTCAAGAAACTTTTTTAAAAGTCATACGCACTTTAAAATCCAATTCCTATAACGAAGAAGGAAAATTCCTGCCATGGGTTATGAGAATAGCTCATAATTTAATAATGGATGAATATCGCAAAGTAAAAAAGCAATCATTATTATATGATAAAACTGATTATTCAATATTTTCAATTATAAAAGATAATTCTTTAAACATAGAAGATAAGATGGTCGATGAGATGATTTTTCAAGATGTTCAAAAGATTATTTTGGAATTACCTGAGGATCAAAAAGAAATTTTAATGATGCGGTATTATCAAAAACTAAATTACAATGAAATTGCAGAGTTAACTGGGCTTGGTGTTAATACTGCAATTGGAAAAATGCGTTATGCTATTTTAAATCTTCGAAAAATTGTCAAAAAAAATAAAATTAGTTTGACTGCGTAACAATATTTTTGAAATTGCACCGTTATAAATAAATAACCAAACTTATTTATGGCAAAACTTTACACTAAACAAAACGTAGCAATTTCAAAAATGACTCCATCTAAAGAAACAATTAATTTTATTATTAATTTTTCAAAAGCTTTAAAAGTTATTAAAGTAGGTAACAAAAGTTTCGAGTTTATTGCTAACTAAAACAATCCTGTCAGCTAAATGTTGACAGGATTTTTTTTATAATATTCATTGATAACTAATTTTCTACCAATAGTTTTTGTAATAATATCATCATCTAAATTCCAACCGCGTGCGGGAGAATATTCACGTCCATACCAAATTATTTGTAAATGCAAATCGTTCCAAACTTCTTCTGGAAAAAGGCGTTTTGCATCTCGTTCTGTTTGAACAACGTTTTTACCATTTGTTAAATTCCATCGGTACATCAATCGGTGAATATGAGTATCGACAGGAAATGCTGGAAATCCAAATGCTTGACTCATAACAACACTTGCAGTTTTGTGTCCCACAGCTGGCAATTCTTCCAAAGCTTCAAAACTTTGTGGTACTTTACCATTATATTTATCAATTAAAATATGGGACAATCCATGAATTCCTTTCGATTTCATTGGCGAAAGTCCACAAGGTCTTATAATTTCCTTAATTTGTTCGACTGACATTTTTACCATATCAAAAGGATTATCTGCTTTCGCAAAAAGAATTGGTGTGATTTGATTTACTCGAACATCTGTACATTGTGCTGAAAGTAAAACTGCAATTAAAAGCGTGTAAGGATCTTTGTGATCTAAGGGAATGGGAATTGTGGGATATAATTTTTTTAACGTTTTAATAACAAATGTTACGCGCTCTTTTTTAGTCATTTTTGGTTAATTTTGATTGTAAATATAATAACTTTACTTAAGAACAAAAGTTAAACTACCTTAAACAATATAAAAATGACAACATTAAAAAAAGGCGATAAAGCACCAAATTTTTCTGGTTTAGATCAAGATAATAGAGTGCATAAATTATCAGATTATGAAGGAAAGAAATTAGTGGTTTTCTTTTATCCAAAAGCCAATACACCAGGTTGTACCGCAGAAGCTTGCGATTTACGAGATAATTTTGAAAGATTTGAATCTAATAATTATGCGTTACTAGGAGTTAGCGCCGATAGTGCTTCTGCTCAGGCAAAGTTTAAAGATAAATTTAACTTTCCTTTTCCACTTTTAGCAGATGAAGATAAATCGGTAATTAATGCATTTGGCGTTTGGGGACCTAAAAAATTTATGGGAAAAGAATATGATGGTATTCACAGAACCACTTTTGTGATTAATGAGAAGGGAATTATTGATGAGGTAATTTCTGATGTGAAAACTAAAGTACATGCAAGTCAAATTCTAGGTTAAAAAAATTTCAGACGAATTAAGTTGTAATTCGTCTGAAATTTAATTGAAATTTATTTGAATAAATTCTTAATTTCTTCTTCTGTTTTTCCAACTTTTTCTTTAAGTCTTCCCCACATTTCTTGTTCTTTTCCTTCTTCATATAACAAATCATCGTCTGTTAAATCAGCATATTTTTGTTTTATTTTTCCTTTAAGTGCTTCCCAGCTTCCGTTAAGTTCAGTTGAATTTGACATAATTTCTTAGTTTTTTATTTTCTAAATTATTTTAGAATTCAAATTTAAAAATTATGATTACAAGGTTTGTTGGATAATTATTTAAAAAAGTTACATTGTGAGCGTTATTAGCGTATAACTTTTTTTCTAATTCCGATCATGACAAAAAGTAATAGCGTATAAAAAATAAAAAATGGTATGATGTATTCTATAAATCCTAATGGCAACATTACAGCAATAATAAGCAATTGAAATCCTAATCCGTAGAGCGAAAGTAATGTCATAAACCAATTGGGAAACGTTTTAACTTTGTAGGCATCTTGATCGAGAAAGTGTATTATTTTGTCAAATAATCCGTATACAATGGTATAAATTCTAAACAAAATTGAAACTGTTTTCTGACTTTCGCCGGGCAATGCTTTTGGAGTTTTATATTCAAAAATTTTGCTTGTACTGTCACCTCCAACAGATTTGGTTCGTAAAATAACATAATAATAATTATATAAAGTTCCTTGTAATTGTATTCCAATAAACGCAAGAATTGTAAGCCAAATAGTAGTTTTGGAAACAAAACAAATGGTCATGAAAAATAAAAAATTTAGGATAATGTCAAATACACTATCTAGATATCTTCCCGAGTAAGAAGGTGTGTTTTTTAAACGAGCCAACTCACCATCTGCGGCATCAATAATAGACTTTAAAATGATGAAAAAAGAAGCTAAAAGATATTGATTTTGTAAAATGCAATAAATTGCGATTAAGCCTGAAATTCCAAAAAGTAATGTTACATGTATAGGTGTGAATTTGGTGTTTTTTAGCTGATTTGCAAAGAGTCGACCAAATGTTCTTCCATAATCTGATAAATCTAAAAATTTATCCTGCGCCGCAAGTTTTGACATTAAAAACTGAAACTAAAGTATATGACAATATAGTCGGGTGGCAAAAGTAGTATTTATTTACAATTACGCAAAGTTACAAACTCAATTATTTAACATTCAATCGTTCAACAGAAGTTAAATTTCAAGGTTTTAGCATCATTTAGTTACAAATTATTTAATTTTACAAGTATAATTAATTCTTTTAAAAATCTACTTTATGGCCATTCCAAGTTTAAAAATTATTGATGCTTTACGAAAAACAGCAAATCAATTAGAAAATGGACATCGTTATGAATGGGGAAATATGGGAAGTTGTAACTGCGGTAACTTAGCGCAAACTATTACATCGTTTACACGTGGCGAAATCCAAAAATATGCTATCGAAAAACGAGGTGATTGGAGCGAACAATTAATGGAATATTGCCCTACTAGTGGCTTTCCTATGGATTTAATTATTGAAAAAATGATCTATTTTGGATTTTCTAAACAAGATTTACGTCATTTGGAATGGCTTTCAGATACAGAAATTTTAGCGAAAATTGAGCCAAGCAAGCATTTAAACAGAAACTTGAAAGCAGATACAATTCTTTACATGAAAACTTGGGCAACAATGCTTGAGGATAAAATGTTGGAAGGTATTAAGTTGCCAAATATTAAAGAAGATACTTGTCAAGTTTTAGTAACCAAGTAAATTTAATTTTCAAGTTTAGTATTAATTAAAAAATTCAGCTTCACATTATCCGATAGCACCATACTATTACCACCAACTTTAAAGTTTCGTCTATTTATTTCTAAGGTTCCCTTTAAACTTAATTTTGAATTTTCTGAAGTTATAATTGTTTCAAATTCAACTGCTTTTGTGATCCCTTTCATGGTCAAATTACCATTAACTTGATATTTATTGGCACCAATTTTTTTTACAATTTTTGTACTTGTAAATGAAATCGAAGGATATTTTTCCACGTCAAAATAATCAACTTTCTTCAAATGTTTATCTCGTTCTTTATTATTAGTGTTCACACTACCACTATTTACAGAAAGTGATATTTCAGATTTTTCAACATTTTTGCCATCAAACAAAATAGATCCTTTTACACCCGAAAATGTTCCATCTACAGTTAATCCGAAGTTTTTTATTGTAAATTTAATTTTGCTTTCACTTTCAACAGGAGCAAATTTCTGAGCTTGAATTACATTTGACATAAATATGGTAAATAATATTATTTTAAATAATTTCATTTTTTGATGTTGATTTATTTTCTAAAATCAAATAAAACTGAATCCCAAATAATATAGATGCCAGAGTTAAATGAATGGGTTGTGAGCCAAAAGGGAAATCTAAATAATACATTGCCATTCCCGTTAAAATTTCCAATCCTAAGATAAATATGACCCAATTAATTTTAGAATATCCTAGTCTTAATTTTTTATTTTGATAATATAAATATAAATTTAAACCTAAAATTACTAATGACGACGAGCGATGAATATAAAAAAGTACCGTTGGGTTTTGCAACCACAAGATGCTTGCTGTGACTCCGTTTTGAACTTCGTTATCAATGTATTGTCGAACTTGCGTACCCATAATTACCTGAATTATGGTTAACAAAAGTACTAACCAAAGTAATTTATTAAATTTTGTATCGTGTTTTCTAATTGGTTTTGAACTGTTTGTCCAATGAATTACATATAAAATTAGCGCAACTATAAGCAATGCAACTACCATGTGTGTTGTAATTTTAAACGGATTTAAAACTGAATCCACCACAGTTTTTCCTAGCCAAGCTTGAAATCCCATCATGAAAACTACAATCCATGAAAAAAGTGTAATTTGTTTATTGGATTTCCAAAACCAAAATGAAACTACTGCCATTGCCAGACATGCTAAGCCAGCTAGAGCTCCAAGTAATCTATTTAAATATTCTATCCATGTGTGATATACATTAAAAATGGCGTAATCGTGTTTTGTATATTTTTCCCAATTTAAATTACTAAAATTGGTTCCTGTTTTAAAATTGGCAGTTGCAACTAACAAGGTTTCGTCTTTAATAATAACTTGTCCTTTTTCGAAATTGTGATTTGGTGACCAAGTCAATTCTGAGATTTCTGTAGGTGGAATGTAATATCCAAAACATTTGGGCCAGTCGGGACAACCCATGCCTGATCCAGTCATTCTTACCAAAGCTCCAGCAACTATAACTAAATAAACTAAAATTAATGCTGTTTTTGATATTGTTGTAAAATATTTTTTCATTTTTTATCTAAAAAAAATCTATTCAAATTTTGGTTAATTTTAATCGTTAAATTGTCTTTTGAAATTCTTCAACGGCTTTTCTAACACTACCAAATTGCTTTAATAATCTAGAAGCAGTTTGATAATCGACGTTAATTTCACTAATTATCATTTTTACGCCTCGATCCACAAGTTTATTATTGCTAAGTTGCATGTCCACCATTTTATTTCCTTTCACTTTTCCTAATCTTATCATGGTTGCGGTCGAAATCATATTTAAAACTAATTTCTGTGCTGTTCCCGCTTTCATTCTAGAACTTCCAGTTACAAATTCTGGACCAACAACTACTACTATCGGAAAATTTGCCGTCAATGCTAAAGGACTATTTTCATTGCACGTAATGCAACCCGTAACAATATTATTTTCGTTGCATTTTTTTAACCCTTCAATTACATACGGAGTTGTTCCTGATGCTGCAATACCAATTACAAAATCTTTTTCGTTAATATTATGTTCTTGCAAATCCAGCCAAGCTTGAGTGGTGCTGTCTTCGGCATTTTCAACTGCTTTGCGGATGGCCAAATCTCCACCAGCAATGATTGCATTTACTAAATTAAAAGAAACTCCAAAAGTAGGAGGACACTCTGATGCATCTACAATGCCTAACCTACCAGAAGTTCCAGCGCCAATATAAAATAAACGACCTCCGATATTTAATTTTGATACTATTTTGTTGACTAATTTTTCGATGTCAAACAATGCTTTTTCAACTGCAAGTGGCACAGTTTTATCTTCATTATTGATATTTGTTAAAATATCAGTCACAGTCATTTTTTCTAAATGTTCGTAACTTGAAGATTGTTCGGTTGTTTTGACGAAATTCATTTTTTTTAGTAATGGTGGTTTTTGATATATTGAGTTTCAAAATTCGTGACAGAATATCACTGCGTAAAGATAAAATATCTTGCGGAAAATAAACGTGATTTTACCATATATAAATCGCCAATTTGTTTAGTTGTTGTCGAGCGTTTATTTATTTATTTCTAGCGGAGTATTTTTTTCCAGCGGTCGAACTTTTTTCAGCTAAAGGCATATTTAGTTTCTGAGTATTTCATTCTTTCTGCTAAAGGTGGATGTAGACCTGCTAATGGTTACTTTTAAATTTCTAATGCTTACTATTGAACTGCTAAATGTTACTGTAAGACTTCTAAAGCATACTTTTTAATTGCGGTCGGTTTATATTGAGTTGCGTACTATCACTATTAAATTGCTAAAGGTCACTATTTAATTTCGGTGGGTACTTATTGAGTTGCGTAGTTGTTTTTTAATTCAGTTTTTCTTTACTGTTTCTGTCGCTCTCGGGAGTCAGCCAATTACAAATATAAGAATCATACCTAAAAATTAGATATGTACTTTCTAGAGAAAATATGCTAAAACAATCCCAAAAACAATCATTGAAATTTTAGTAATATTGAATTTATGTCCTTCGCTACTTTCAAAAATTATTGTAGATGAAATATGAAATAAAATCCCAATAACTACTGCTGTTATTTCTACAAAATAGTCATTTAAAATAGGTAAACTATTAGAAATTAATGTTCCCAGTGGCGTCATTATTGCAAAAGTGACCATAAAAATAGACAAGGCAATTTTATTCAAGTTTGCATTTAAGAAAAAAGTTGTCAAAATTATTGCTATTGGAAAGTGATGTATTGCTATTCCTAATGCTAACTCATTTTGATGACTTACGGGAAAACCTTCTAAAAAAGCATGTATGCAAAGACTTATAAATAGCAACCATGGTATTTGTGATATTTTTCCATGCCCGTGTACATGACCATGTTCTGCACCTTTTGAGAAAAATTCTAAGATAATTTGAAATAAAATTCCAAGCATTATAAACAATCCTATTTTTGGATTTTTACTTAGATACACTTCGGGTAGCAAATGCATTACGGTAAGGGAAAGCAAAAATGAACCACTAAAAGCTAATAACAATTTGAGATTGGTTTTATCTTTTGGCTTTAAAAACAAGGTTAATATATATCCTAAAAGTACTGAAAATAAAGGTAAAATATAATTCATTTTTGTATTTAATCCATTATTTGGAAAGCAATTAGTAATAAATTTTGCATCTGATATAGCAATTTCAAATTTATTTAAAAATTAATATCAACCGTTCACTATCTTTTTTCAAGAACTTTTTTAATTTGTAATCTCCAAAAATATCTAATAAAAAAATCCCTGCTT
>JACMPO010000263.1 GCA_014377455.1 Flavobacterium sp. | reverse complement strand
TTCATCAAAGCCACTAGAGGAGAAATGACCAAACAAATTCCTTCTTGCATTAAGGCTGGCACTTGAAAACATATTGATTTTCCGCCACCAGTAGGCATTAGCGCAAATGTATCTTGACCTTTTAAAACCGACTCAATTATTGCTGCTTGAGGTGTTCTAAAAGTAGAGTGATTCCAATATTTTTCTAATGTTTCTAGAGCGGTCAAATTTTTTATTTTTTAAGTTTTTTTGACAAATGTTATGAAGAATGTGATTTGTTATTCAATAATATAATAATTATCTATCGTTGTTCAACGAGTTTAAAATGAAATCTACACGTGCTTCGACAGCATCTTTTGGGACTTCAATAAGCTGATATCCATATTTTTGATATGTTTCAATTAGATGCGAGTAAATTATTTTTGCTTCATCATAATTTTCATAACGTTCATCATCGCTTACATAAATTTCTTCCCAAGGTGGCAAAACAAATATTTTTGAATATTTGTACTCGTGACACATTTTTTCAAATGACGATGGATAATTATCTCCAATGTATTTCATGTAGGCCAACACGTCAGGAATTCCACGATCTATAAACACAGTTTGATGTGGTTCTAAAAGTGCATTTTGATATTGTTTTACTCTACCTTCCAAAAGTAATTCACTAAAAAGGAGTGGTTTTTCGAGAAATAGTTGATCAACCCCGTTATTTTTGGCTTGTTGCGTTACTTCTCGTGATATTTCTGGATAACAACAATATCCCAACGAAATCAACTTTTTTAATATTGTGGTTTTTCCGGTTCCTGGACCGCCAATTAATAGGACTAGTTCTTTTTCCAAAGCGTTACTTTATATAAGCAAATATAGCATTTTAATTTATTTTAATTTAAAATTGCAAGTAATGAATTCATAATTTGCCTCCTTAACAGGTTTCTAAAAAATGATAGTATGATTCATCTAAAATTGTATATTTGCGTTTATTTAGAATATTATGGATAAAAAAACTGAGGAATTTTACACTCGACTTAAAGAAGAATTAGGAAATACCTCTTCTTGGCCATCGGAATATCTTTATAAATTTATTGTTCCAACGGATACGTTTAAAGTGAAAAAGGTTGAAGATGCATTTGATAATATGGGAGCAGTAATTGTTACAAAAAAATCGAAAACCAAAAAATTCACGAGTATTTCTGTTAACTTAACGATGGAAAGCCCAGAAAAAGTGGTTGAAAAATATCTTGAAGTTTCTACTGTAGAAGGAATAATTTCATTTTAATTATGGCTGAAAAATATATCAAAGAAAATGCCAACGATGTTGTTTTCCATATGGAATACAACGCTGAGCGTCCACACTTAATTATTCCAGAGTATGGAAGACATTTGCAAAAACTAATTGACCAAGCTACAATAATTGAAGATCGAACAGAGCGAAATAAAGCTGCAAAATACATCATTCAAGTTATGGGGAGTTTAAATCCGCATTTAAGAGATGTGCTCGATTTTCAGCATAAATTATGGGACCAATTGTTTATCATGTCTAATTTTAGAATTGATGTAGATTCACCTTACCCAATTCCAACAAGAGATGTAATTTATTTAAAACCAGATATATTAGCATATCCACAAAAGTATCCAAAATACCGATTTTATGGAAATAACATCAAAATTATGATTGATGTGGCTAACAAGTGGGAGGAAGGCGAATTGAAAAGTGCGTTAGTAAAAGTTATTGCAAACCACATGAAAAAATCCTATTTGAGTTGGAATAAAGATATGGTTGAAGATACTGTAATTTTTGAGCATTTATATGAGTTATCTGATGGAAAAATCAATTTGCTTCAAAGTCAAGAAGAGCTTACTACTACTACAGATTTAATTCGTACTAATAAAAAAGTATCTAATAAAAGCTTATTGAACACACAAAAAAATGTAAAAATTCAAGCCTTTAAAAAACCCATTTCTGGAAAAAAGCCTTTTGTTAAAAACAATAATAATAACTTAAAATAAATTATTTACGGCTTTTAGCTTTTGCTTAAAAAATTCATAGCATTTTGAACTATCAGTCATAAAACTTAATACTTCTAAATAAAATTATGGGGACTTTTAAAATTGAAGGAGGCATTCCACTTAAAGGAGATGTTACACCACAAGGTGCAAAAAACGAGGCGTTACAAATATTATGTGCAGTTTTACTTACACCCGAAAAAGTTACAATTACAAATATTCCTGATATTATAGATGTTAATAAACTAATTACGTTACTAGGAAATTTAGGTGTCAAAATCCAAAAAAATGGTCTTGGTTCTTATACTTTTCAAGCTGACGAAGTTAATGTTGGATATCTGGAAACTGAAGCTTTTAAAAAAGAAGGTGGAAGTTTGCGCGGTTCTATTATGATTGTGGGTCCACTTTTAGCGCGTTTTGGAAAAGGATATATTCCTAAACCTGGAGGAGACAAAATAGGAAGAAGAAGATTAGATACTCATTTTGAAGGCTTTATAAATCTTGGAGCAAAATTTAGATATAATAGAGAAGACCATTTTTATGGTGTTGAAACCGATGGAAAACTCAAAGGTGCCTATATGCTTCTGGACGAAGCTTCGGTTACAGGAACTGCAAACATTGTGATGGCGGCAGTACTTGCAGAAGGTACTACTACAATTTATAATGCAGCTTGTGAACCCTATTTGCAACAATTGTGTAAAATGATGAACGCGATGGGAGGAAAAGTTTCTGGTATCGGATCGAACTTAATTGTTATTGAAGGTGTAGATTCTTTAGGCGGATGTGACCATAGAATTCTTCCTGACATGATTGAAATTGGTTCCTGGATTGGTCTTGCTGCAATGACTAAAAGCGAAATTACTATTAAAAATGTTTCTTGGGATAATCTAGGTGTAATTCCTAATACATTCAGAAAACTGGGTATTACAATCGAGAAAAAAGGTGATGATATTTACATTCCAGCACATAAAGATGGTTATGAAGTAAAAACCGATATTGACGGTTCTATTTTAACCATCGCAGATGCACCTTGGCCTGGTTTTACTCCAGATTTGTTGAGTATTTGTCTGGTAGTTGCAACACAATCGCGAGGTGATGTTTTAATTCATCAAAAAATGTTTGAAAGCCGTTTGTTTTTTGTAGATAAATTAATAGATATGGGAGCAAAAATTATGCTTTGCGATCCACATCGAGCAGTAATTATGGGACACGATTTTAAATCCCAACTCAAAGCGACCACAATGAGTTCGCCTGATATTAGAGCTGGAATTTCACTATTAATTGCTGCACTTTCAGCAAAAGGAACCAGTACCATTCAAAATATTGAACAAATTGATCGAGGTTATGAGCGAATAGATGAACGATTACGTGCTTTAGGTGCAAACATCGTTAGAATTTAATTCTTTACTAAATCTTTTTTTGATGTTTTTTTAAAAGTGATTTGAAAATCATCGTTACCTCATTATAAAAGAAAAATTTGGAATCTTACATTATTATTTTTCTTTGTATTGCTGCTTTTTTTGCTGGTTTTGTAGATGCAATAGTAGGTGGTGGCGGACTTATTCAGACTCCGGTAGCACTTATATTATTGCCAAATTTAGCCGTTTCGTCTGTAATAGGTTCATTAAAAGTTCCAGCCTTTAGTGGGACTTCTTTTGCTGCAAGACAGTATTTAAAGAAAGTAGAGATGAACTGGAAATTGCTATTTATTATGGCATTAATTGCCTTTTTAGCTGCTTTTTTGGGATCAAATTTGTTGACTAAAGTAAGTAACGATTTTATGAAACCCTTTTTGCTTATAATTTTAACTGGTATTGCTATTTATACGTTTTCTAAAAAGAATTTTGGACAGCATCAAGTTAAAGAATATTCTCAAAATAAAACGATAGTACTGGCAATAATGATTAGCATTTGCATCGGATTTTATGATGGGTTTATTGGTCCCGGAACAGGAAGTTTCTTGGTTTTAGCTTTTGTATCAGTACTTGGATTTGATTTTCTTCATGCTTCGGCTAATGCAAAAATGGTAAACTTGGCAACAAATTTTGGC
>JACMPO010000262.1 GCA_014377455.1 Flavobacterium sp. | reverse complement strand
TGGAGTTCCTTTAATATTCATCCATTGACGGTAAGAGAGATAAATATTGAATTTTGGGAAAACAGTCCGAACGATTTTAGTATCGGGAACATCAGAATGCTTAGCGTTTTTATACACTTCAATAATAAATTGAGCTCTTTTGTTGTAGTTCTTTTTATTATATGCCATAATACAAAATTAACAAGCTAATTTGTATTGTGCAACACGAGTTTTTTAGCATAAAAAAACCCGCTCAATGGCGGGTTACTATTTTATTCAATCCGTATTTCCGATAAATTACCGTCAATATCTATATTACAATACATCGCTTGTAAAACCGTAGCATTAAAACTGTTTTTTGCTCGAAACGTTGTCTTTACAGCAAAAGTACTATCTTTATTCATTCCGTTATTCCAAGTATTTGCAATTTCCAAACTTGAAGGATCATTTAAGGTTTTCTTTAAATAATTACGTACCGGTTTGTAAACACCAGTTATTTCATTAAATTGTTTTTTGTCGAATTTTTCAGCGTAGTTAAGCGTATCAACGGGATTAACTACTTGTGTCGTTGTTTTCTTTTGTGTGCTATTCTTCTCATTGTATTTTCCAAATATCAAGAGGACAATTACTACACCTCCAATGATTACCCACTTTTTTGATATATTCATAATCTTATTTTTTTAGTTATTTCAAATGTAATAATTAATACTTTAAATCCGTCCAGTGAATAATTTTGCCTTTGAACCAATAGTTTCCTGTCGCTTTTCCGTTTTTTTCAATGACTTCTGAAAAGTAAATTCTAAAGTCATTGTATTCATCGAAACCATCATTTAATGCTAGTTGTTCTATTTGCAAACCGTTTAATTGAAAATCATCTTCGCCAATATAAGAATCGATTTTTGCAATGCTTATTTCAATAAAAGTCCCTCTACGAGTCATAAATATTTCCTGAACACTCACCACTGGCAGAACAGGAGCAAACCGAAACATATTTTTTTGACGACAATTGATAAAGAAATCTATTTTTATTCCGGGTTTCCAACGTTCTTTTTTATCCTCCCGGATGGTGTGAATTTTTGGGTTTGTCATTCGGTCGGCTTCATCCGGCAGGAAGTCCCAATGTTTACCAAATTGCTCTTCATGGGTGTTCAAATGGGAGATGTATTGTACGTCATCTTTAACAGTTCTTAAAAGTCCCTCCCAAATCTTCTCTATAAAATAGGTGGGCTTCCCGTTTAATTGTGTGCTAAATGGTAGTATCATTTTCTCTTTTTCTTTTTAGGAGTTAAGTGTGCCATTTTATTTCTTTTCTTTTGCCAGCTCAGTTTTGTTGCTTTAGCAATTTGTTGGTATTCCTGAGCCTCTCGTTCTAGGGCTGCTAATCTTTTATCTTGCATCTTTTTTATGTTATTTACTCGTTTTTTTAGTAGCTAAATCTTTTAACATTGGATTAAAAACTTTCCCGACTTTCATTGCTGCCTGAGGGCGTTCGTCTTCGTATCGTTTCTTATTGATGTAAGTAGCGAGGTGTAATTTACCAATGCCCGGGTTTTTCTTTAAGTGATCGAGATAAAACGGAATCTCAGTAAAGCACTTTATTATTTCGGCTGGCTTTAGTTTTTTAAATTGCTTTTCGGCGTCTTGGCGGCTTACTTTGTAGTCGTACAAGTTCCAGAGAGCATCAAAGGATAAATCAGCGGGTGACACTGTGACTAGGAATACTTTGGTATATTTTTCGTCTTTCATCCAGATGTTTGTCATTATTTTTTCTTCATCTGGAAATCTTGGCTCTAGCTGTGCTAATAGCTGTTTTGCATTCTCAAACTTTACTCCTTCGGGCAAATACCCAGTTAGCAACCAATGTCGTTGTTCTTTATTTAAAACTCCCTCACATATTTCAAATAGCTTTAAATTGCCGTTTAAATCGTATTTAAAGAGGAATATTAATCCTATTTCTTTGCCCTGTGCGCGGTAGGTGGTTAGTTGCTCCATTAAATAATTGTTTCCAGTTCGTAATAAATGTGCAGCCCTAACTTGGTGGCCTTTCTATGTTCTATCATTGCGCCTTTGCTGTCCGTGTAGCACGGTAACATATAAATAGCGTCGCAAAACTCTAAAGCTTCAAGGCATTTGTTCATTGCCACGTCCCAGTCCTCTTTTGGGTTATCTATGAGTTCAATTGGGTTTATGACATCAAAGCCTTTTGACTCGAGTTCGTCCTGAGCTTCTTTGAATTTGAGTGCGGTTGGTTCTGCGGGTAGTCCGGTTACTTTCCCGGCGATGTAGATTGTTTTGTTCATGCTAATATTATGCTAGTTGTTGGTTTAAATTATTTCCTATGAAGCGCAAAACGTTACGGTCATAATCATTTAAAGGATGCTCACTCACAAGTATTGTGAATTGCTCTAAATAATGTGCTTCGACAATTTCGAGCGTGAAGCAATGTTTTTTGTCTCTTGTAAAAAGATTCCCGCCGGCTTGCACGTCTAGTTGTTTTTTCCTAAATTTAAGTGCCACTTTATCTATCACGGAACTGGCTACTTTTACGGCTCTGTCCTTGGTTGGTGTTTTACTTATTACACCAAAACTATATACCAGTGCATTCATCTGTTTTTCGGAGAGTTTTAGTTTTATTTTCATTTTTTCAATGGTTCGCCTAGGGCTTTTAAATAATCTATTTTTTTGATACATATTTCGTATGTGTCTAAATCATATTCCCCTTTTTTAACAGCAAAAAAGAATTGTTTTCTTTGATTGTCATAGAATATTGCGACTCCATTATGTTCACCAACTGGTTTTCTAAGAGACCATTCATTTTCAAACCACTGCTTCATAGCATTTGTAGGCTCTACTATTCTCTCTTTAATTATTCTGGTGGCAGCTACTTTGCCAACTTTACTTTTATGGAAGTCTGATAAGTAAAAAATATGACCATCAGTTAAAAGGTTATTTTTCTTTAATTTCTTAACTAGTTCTACTAGGCTTACTATTGTTTTCATGAGCATTCCGTTTTAGGTTTTTCTAATTCTTTGCCACAATCAGTGCAAACGAGTACTGTTTTTTCGCATGTGGCGACACTTTCAATTACTCTTATTTCGGTGATGTAGTGGGGACAAATTACCGTGATACTATATTTTTCCATCTGCAAAGTCTTTTGAAAAGCAGTATTTAGCATGGCAATATTTTGTGCACTGGTTAACATCGGAGCAGTCACATTTTGGATACTTTGATGTACGCTTTTTTTTCTTTGGCTCTGATTGTCCTAAAAACCTACCCAACATAAAAACTCCGAGTAAGACTATAACTAAAAAGAACCATGCTACAGGGTTATTGATTATCTCCATGTTGTTTCATTTGGGCAGCATCTTTTACCGCCGGTTAACTTTTTTTGAATGCTGTAGAATATTGCGTTTAAAAACTTTTTCATGATTTCTTTTTATATATAAAACTTACAATAGCTTCAAGGGCAATAATTACTTTTGAAACTTCCTCAGGAGACATCTTTTTTAATGGCATATTAACTGGACATTTATTGCTTTTTAAAAAATCGCTTAACTTTTCTAGGTCTGCTACTTCACCCCACTTTTCATTTTCAACAACCCATTTAGCCTGAACACAAAGAGACCTTACGTATTTATGTTGTTGATTATTTTTGTCGAACAATCCCCAGTTGCTTTTGCTGTGGGTTCTACCGCCTTGTACAATGGCTTGTAATTGCTTTTGTGGGCGGTTGTAATCCTCGATTGCAGAACCGCTACCTTCGTAGATGTATGGTTTTTTAGTTGTGGTCATAATTTTCAACAGTTTTAATTGACTTTACATTATGTTTCAGAAATCCAAAATTTATATGTGGTGGTTTATGTATTGGCAAAGCTTCACCAACCACAAGCATTCCAAAATCTAGAGGTATTACACCACCCGCCCAAACCTCTTTCTGAAAAGGTTTTGTGTCAATGATTACACCTTTCTGGTCTGTGATTAATTCTAAAAAGTCCTGTCCATTATCTTCTAATTCGATTATTGTATACATTTTGTTGTTGTTGTTTTTAGGAGTTGTCATTTTCTATGTCTATTTTTTTAAGTCCGGCTTCTAATCCTTTCTGGAAGCTTTCCAGATGTATTACTTCTAAATAGTTCTGAGCGGTTTGCATTGCCTTCATTGTATCTGAAAAAGAAGGATTTTTCATTTGGCTAAAAATTGCTAATAATTCGTCTAGTGCTTTTTCTTTGTTAAAATCTGCCATTTTGTTGTTGTTTTAAATTTGCTCCCATGGTAGGATTCGAACCTACGACCAGCCACTTAAGGCACTCTACCAACTGAGTTACACGGGAAACCGAATTAATAACCTATGTGTATTATTTGGCTTTTATTTTCTGATTATCAATTCTGTCTTGCATAATAAGTTTATTGCAAACATGGTTGAATTCTAAAGGGCCAAATTCTTGGCTTGTAAGCTTTGCCATAATCATTTGTGGAACTCGGGTGGCTAGGACATGAAAGAAGTCGTTACCACTAAAATCATCATCAAAAACATCTATGTAGTTTTCGCCGTCTTCATCAAATACCGTGTTTAAGGCAGCCATTATTTTTACGTAATACTGTAATTGTTTTTGCTCGTCCATTTTTTAAATTTGATATGTTGCCTTGGTGTGTTTTTTAAAGGCTTTGTTATTGATTACTAATTTTTGGTAATTTCTAAATGCGGTTAACTCTTTACTGGACAAATCGTGTTTGCATGTCCAGTTATCCAAACTGTCTTTATAGACTAAATGACCGTTAACCTCATATTGTTCGTGATCCGTTATTGGCTTGATTGTTACGCTCATTTTCCATTTGTTTAAAAGTGGTTCTTATCTTAAATCGAAGCCAAATCACATATTCAACGATGGCTTTCCCGTTGAGTACTATCAGCAATATTGCCAACAGTATCGTTACTGAATTACTCTGGTGCATTAAACAGAAAACCTAAATGTTACCTTTTTGGTAAGACCGCTTTCTAATGCTACGAATTTCCATCCTTCTATAAATTGAGAAGTTCTTGTATAAATAACTGCCTTTTCAATAATGTCTATTCCTTCATCGAATAGTTCACTATCATACATGTCTCGAAGTTTACTCAAGTCCTTTACCTTTCTAGGATTCAACATCCCAGTCACTGGATTTGGTTTTAAAAAAATATCGAGGGCAGCTGCTAACTTTGTCAAGTTGTCGTTGTCGCCATCGCCTTTAAGCGTATCCATATACATCTTGATTTTATCAACTCCAAGCCCTTCATTCCCGTTGAAACCATCTGTTTTATTATATCCAATAGTTAAACTGAATGATCCGTCTGGTAATGTTTTGGTAAAACTGTCCTGGTCTAACTTTTCAATTCCATAACATTCCTCTATTAATTTTGA
>JACMPO010000261.1 GCA_014377455.1 Flavobacterium sp. | reverse complement strand
TAAAATCAAGAGTTGGAATGCAAAATACCCAACAAAAGGTTTTGCTTTTATAGAACCGACCTATTTTAAACTTTATACCAATCTAATAAAAACCATCCTGAAATCACTCCAAAAAAAAAGAGGATTCTAAATCCTCTTGCTATTGATTCGCAAAACTTTTCAATAACTCGATAGTGTTGCTCGACGTGTAATCGGTTCTCCCGCTGGCAATCTGGACAAGCTGTTCAACGCGGGTTTCATTGCTCGGCTTACAGCCGCAACGAAAACCTAGCTGTTGGCAGAGGTGACTTTTATTCAGCAATACCATTTTTAAAAATAATTTTTCTTAAATCCGTATCAGTTATAAGTTTGTTTATTTTCCCATCTTCGGATTTAATTAGTACTCGTGGTGTTCCATCGTTTTCTATTGTAAAAGTTGTTGTGTTTCTTGAATATGGAATTTTATAAGCCATTCCGTGTATTCCATATAGTTTATCTTTTATCTTGATATATTTGTTTGGAAGTAGCCAACATCCAAGTGCAAATTCATCGTCAATATTTGCTAAAATTGGTTGATTATCATAACTAAATTCTGAAATTAAACAATCTATTTCGCCATTTACATTGTAAAATCTATCTATTTGGCAAATTATTTCTGCACCAATTACGCTATCTTCTTCAAGTTGTTTTTCCGCTTTTTTTGTCCAAGCACATTGAAATTGACCTTGTTCAAATTTAGGAATGACTGCTGTTAGATTAACAACAAATTTATTAATTCTACCTTTTTCATCAACTTCTGTTGAAGGTCTGATGTGATATAAATCTATTTCTTTATGAGACGGATTTTTTTCAGTGCTATGAGAGTATTTTTTTTCTGGTTTAGTATAGTCAGTTGCAGATACAAAAACTCCTTTTTCAAACTGCAAATCGGTTAATGCACCTTGCATTTTTTGCAAATCATCTCTTCCTACTTTTCTGTTTTTTAATGAATAATCTTTCACTTCTACCATCTTTTTTCCATTTTCTGAAGGAATTACAGCATCAATTTGATAATCAGTTTCACTATAAATTCCTTTATGATGTTGGTCGTATGATATATTTTCTTTCGTTATAGCATTAAATGCTGCAGCAACCAAAAGTTCATATGCTTGTCCCGCTTTATTTGGATAGTATCCATATAATTCATAAAAAAGTACATCAATTGGGGATTTTGCCATTTTAAATTCTATTAATTTTCGTCGATTTTTTTGTCATATCTGCTAACTTCCCGCTGCTTTGAGATGGCTGGAAGTTCGTAACCTTTCAGTTTTCGGCTTAACGAAAACTTGATGCGAAACGGTAATTCCACTAAACTCCAGCTATATCAAAACAGCTGTTGTATGCTGTTTTTTTACTTTAAAATTTCTAATATTTGCATTATTGAGAATATTATTCCGATTAAACATAAAGGGAAAATTAATTCTGGTAAAGTTCGTTTTACCGTATATCCAAAATCATAAGACAATTTACCAGGAATAAATTCACGTGCTATTTTGTCTAAGTTTGTTAAATGACTTTGACTTCCGTTTCCTATTTTAAATTTATATGTTCCTTTTTCAAGATAATAACATTCCAATAATATTGACCCTGAACTACCATTATTTGTGTTTGCTCTGAAAAATGAAGGCATATCAAAAAAACGTTTTTCGTTTTCATTAATTATCATAGCATTGAATTTTTCTAAAGCAGGTTTCGAAAAAATTTCACCATTTACCCAAAGTGAATAAAATCCAGATTTTTCAATTAATAAATCTTGTGTTCCATATTCGGCATTTGTTTTCAGAATAGTTTTTCCAACAAATATTTTGATTAAAAATACAAAGCAAACCACAATTATAAGTGACAATAAAGTTATTTCTAAATACATCTTTTATTTTGCGATTATTTTTGATTCTTCTAATTTTCTTCTGTTGCGCTAAAATAGCATACAACGTTCGAGTGCTTGCAGAAGTTAGGGAAAAGTAAGCACAAATTTTCGATTAAAAACTAATAATAACAAACACAAACCAAGCCATCAAGTAAAGCCTAAAACCCTAATTTTTGCAAACACTTGTTATGTGAGGTTTTT
>JACMPO010000260.1 GCA_014377455.1 Flavobacterium sp. | reverse complement strand
TGATAGTCGAAAACCATAGAAGCCGAACAATATTGCGAGCAATGAGGTATGGCAGTTAATAAAATCGCCTCAGAGATTAGAGTTTCAAAAATGACACTTTATAAGTATCTGAGGTACCTAAAAGTCGAAATTGGTGGCTATCTTCATCAAAATAAATCTAAAAAGTTAAATACTTGATAATCAGTAAGTTATATTTATAAAATCTCAAAAATCGAAACTGTAAGATGTTGACTTTTAGAGAGTTAGGCTATGCTATGTAATTTTAGGCCCAATAAGGGACTTGTGACCTAATTCCGATTTGGCCCTCTTTGGCTCCAATACCCCACTTTTCTTTAGTTGCAACCTACATTCATTATCTTACTACTAAATAAAGATAATTTTAAAACAATCCGATCTCATTAATACCCAATTGCTTAGCTTTTATTATAAAATCATTTCTCAATATTATAAAATCGTCGAACATTGGGGTCATTTTTCCAAGAACATAACTTTGAAAAGTACCGTCTACAGTAAAATTGTTTATAAATTCCAATAAACTATCTTTTTGAATACCTTGTAAAGGTTTATAATTATCAAGGGCCAGTTCTGCTAAAAGATTATTTCTATCTAAATGGGATTCCCTCTTTAATTCAGCTAATATTTTATCAAACAAATCAACTTTTGTTTCTAATAATTGCTTAGCTAACTCTTTTTTACTAATAAAATAATTGTGCTTAATTTGATCTACTTGTTGCCCAATTAATGATTGTTCGTCTTTGTCCAATTTTTGCTGTTCAAGTTTTAGTTTTTTCTCATTTTTAACTTTTTCTTGCTTATCTGTAATATCAATGGCTGAAACCATCTTTTGTAAATAACTTGCGACATCATTTATTTTTCCTTTCTTATGTTGAAATAAGGTATAATCAACCCCTTGTTTTATCTGTAAATATGGATATTTTTCAAACCAGTTCTTAACAGTTAATAAACTAATATTATAGCTTTTCACAGTCTCATATACATCTCTTGTCAATACATCAGTATGGTTAGGCAATTCTTTCGTAAGAATTGATAACTCATCTTGGTCTCTTTTAAAGTTCTTTTTATTCTTAATTACATTGAAACGTATGGCAATTACTTTTTTGCCTTGTTTAATTTCTTCAAAATCAAAGTACAATTCAGAATTTTCTTGCAGTTCATTTCTTGCTTGAATGATTATTTTTACTTTAAAATCGAAATAGTTTTTATACTTATTCTCAATTGAAAACATCTCCTTTATCTCATTCACTGTGTATTGAAAAGTTTTAAATCGTTCCTTCTCTTTACAGATTTCATAAAATCGCATAGCATAGGAACTATCAAGCCCTAAAATATTACGTATATCAATAACTGTGAAGTTTTCTTTCAATTGTAAAAGGAACGGTTTTAAAAGACTTGGAAACTCAACTAAAAATGCTCCCTCCTTTTCTAAGTAAAGATATCCACTTATTAAACTGGTATTTAGTTCTACATTATCGTCTTTGTAGTAAACACGTTTTCCAATCATTTTTTCTACTTCCTTTTTTAAATGATTGTAAAGACTATCACCTTTTGTCCCTATAAACTTCTGAAAATCCTTTACTACCACAATCATAGGTTCAAAATTGGTCTTTGAAGTATCAAGTTTTGCTAAAAGAAATAAGAAGAGCTTTGTTTGAATGGGAGTTAATTCAAATTTAGCTTCAATTAGCGGATTACCCTTAATAACTCTAAATGGGTCTTTTGATATAGCAATGAGTGCTTGTTCTCTTTTTGATACTTCTGGATTATCCATTTTATAACAAGATTTTGATTTTATATTGGAGTTTTAACAAAAATAGATAAAAATTTACTCAGTACGAACTAAAAACTACTTTTAATATTTAAAGGTAGTTTTTAGCACCATATAAGTAGTTTTAAAACACCATAAAGGTAGTTTTAAAACACCATAAAGGTAGTTTAAAACACCATATAAGTAGTTTTTAACACCATAAAGGTAGTTTTTAACACCATAAAGGTAGTTTTAATGATATATAAATAATTGAAAATCAATAACTTATGCAAGCTGAAAGCTTTAAAGCTGTTTAAAAGATTAAAAAGAAAACAAAGCAATAATATATTACTAAAAATAATAGGGAGGGCTCTTCATTTTACTAATCTCCTAAGATGCTCTTTTTTACTGTCATACACTATAAAACTATTTTCTATAAACTTAATCAAAGGTTTTTATATAATATCAGACACCATAAAAGTCGTTTTTGTATAAATTCTTTATTTTTAGACTTAAAAAAGAATTTGTGACACAAAGTATTGTATAAGTATAAATTCACACCATAAAAGTCGTTTTTAAATTATATAATTCCTTTCAAGATTTGGGCTAAAAACTACTTCTATGGTGTATAATTATATAGGTTAAATATCAAGTATTTTTGATTAATCAGTATCTTTTTAAAAGTGAGTTTTTAATATTTATAACTTATCTTAAAATATGTAAAATTTGTTTTAAAATTGATATATTACGATTAATTGTTTTCAATATTTCAGGTAGCAAACGGACAAATTGTCCGTTTGCTACCTGAAATATTGAAAACAATTATATATTTCTAAAATAATTTGTTTTTTGTATAAAAATATATACATTTGTATGTATTTTGTATAAATAATTGTATGATAACTCAAGAAAAAATTGAACGCTTCTTTCAAACTAGAATAGGTTTGAATATATCTCAAATAGAAAAGGAGTCTGGAATGCCAGCAAGGACATTGCATAGAGCTTTTCAGGAGAAAAAAACCATACCGACTAAATACATGCCTGCATTAGAAAGTGTTCTTCGCCAGTATGGCTATTCGGATGCTCTTTTTGAAAAAGCTACCATTATTTCAGTTGTGAATCATAAAGGCGGTGTTGGCAAAACTACAACTACAATTAATGTAGGGAAGGCATTGAGTTTGATGGGCAATAGAGTATTACTGATTGATATGGATTCACAAGGAAATCTTTCCCAATGTTATGGAATTCATCAGCCATCAGAGCAAATAATCAACGCATTATTAGATGATGAATCATTACCAATTATAGAAATTAATGATAATTTGCATCTTTCGCCATCTGACATAACAATGGCAGATAGAGAATCTGAGTTTTCGAGTGCGGTGGGTGCCGAAAGACGATTAGCATTAAAAATTCAAGAAATTGAAAAGAATTACGATTATATTCTAATTGATTGTCCCCCAAGCTTAGGCATTTGTACAATTAGTTCCTTAGTTGCTTCTAATCAATGTTTAATTCCTATCCAACCAGAAGCGAGTGCATTTCATGGAGTTGATAATCTTTTTAAAAGAATTAAACAAGTTCAAACTTATAGTAATCCAAATTTAAGAATTAAAGGAATTGTTTTTACAATGGTTTTAAATCAAAATATTCATAAAGCATTAATGGAACAGATTAGAGAAAAATACAGCAATTTTAATGTGTGTGAAAGTATGATTGACAATTCTAAATATTTAAGAGAATCACAAGTAATGCAACAAGATATTTTTACATATAATCCTAAATCACTGCCGAGTGAGCAATACAATAATTTGGCTAAGGAGTTAATAAATTCAAAATCCTAATGAAAAAAGATATATTCAAAAAAGCTATCCAAAAAAATACCGAGGCAATTCCGCTATCATTACTTGAAACGGAATCTAAAATCAAAAAAGATTTTATCATCTTGGATGAACTTAGGGACTTTATAAGTCCGCTAAGTAAAGAAGAATCGGAGGGACTTGAACAAGATATTATAAAAGATGGGATTTCTGACCCATTAATTATTTGGGAAACAACTCCTGAGATAGCGGGCTTAAAAAATGCAGAAACTAAAACGGTATATGTGTTAGTTGATGGGCATAACCGCTATAGAATTAGCCAAAAGTATAACTTAGATTTTCGTATAATTCTGAGAAACTATAATGGTATTCAGGAAGTAAAAGATTCGATGTTGAATAAACAATTGAACAGACGAAACTTAACGCTTGAGCAAATTTCTTATTATAGGGGATTAAAGTATAATAATGTTATTAAAAGTCAGGAAGGATTGCCCAAAACCATAAATGTTGCCTTTAATTTGGCAAAAGAATTTAAGGTAAATGAAAAGACTATCAGACGAGATTCAGAATTTGCTAAAGGCTTAAGTAAACTTAGTCCAGAGTTGCGACAAGAGGTATTGACAGGAAAAACTAAAGTAAATAAATCTGATATTGTAAACTTGGCTAAAGTAAATACTGATGAAGCTCAAGACTTAAATTCGTCTCAAGAAATTGCAAAAACTATTAAAAGGGAAAAAGGAAAGTCTCCGCATATCGGGGAAAGTATACCTTTAAATATAAATGATTTAGAAAATTCAATTAGAGAATTAGCTATGAGTAAGTTAGATAAACAGTTATGTTTGATTTTATTAGAAAAGGTAAATGCTTTAATAAATTATTTGTAAAAGTAGTTTTACTATATTG
>JACMPO010000259.1 GCA_014377455.1 Flavobacterium sp. | reverse complement strand
TGGCAATAATCAACTAAATTTTCTTTTGAAGAGAAAGTGAAAAAAATCACTTTCCCCTCGCAAGACTAAATTTGGTTTCTAACACAAAACTAGGAAAAATAAATCAAATTTTATTTGGTTTTAAGCACAGTTCTTTGTTGGGCGATGTTTTTTTAATTTTGTGATAATACTCGTTCTAATCTAGATATTTCTAAATTAATTTCACCATCTTTTACTCCATTCATAATTTGTTTATCCAAACATTTTATTCCATATTCTATTTCTTTTCTGTTATGTTCAATGTTTTCTTGATCTAATAAATAGTTTAAGAAAATTTCAACTACTTTTTTTCGTTTTCCCAAATCTCTTATTCCATAGTTATCGGTTTGAGGAAAAGAAGCAGTTATATCCTCAAAAAATTTATCTTTATAAATTGGGGTATCTTGTAAAATCAAATCATAGTAATAAAACTTGTTTATCAATACATTTACATAATATACTCCAGATTGTGTTGTTCCTATTTCATTATTTATATCAAGTATGATTTCGGTTTCAATATCAGAAACAAAATCGTTAGTGAATATTAAACCAGCAGTATATAACAAGTTTAATTCTTCTATAATTATATCTGATGTGTAACCAGCCAAAATGAAATCTTTAGTAATTTGTGAAACACTAATGAAATTATTTTTCTTGGATATTCCAGTATTATTATCAATGATGTATTCTAGAATTCTAATTTTTGTAAAATGATTTTTATTGTTTTCAGATGGATAAAAAATGTTAAATAAAGTACTGTCACTACTTTGATAGTAATAATTTGACTCTAATGCAACAGATTTTACAAATTCCCAAATAGGTATTCCTCCTCGTCCATCTTTTCCATATTCCAAAGACATATAAAGATTTGATTTTGTATGCCCTGAAAGTAAGAAGAATTTAAATTTTTCTAAACCAATTCTTATATTGGGATATGAAGTTTCTTCTAAAAAAGATAAGATTTCGGAACTGTTCGAATCAAATAATGTTTTGTAAAGATTTAAAAAAAGTTGCCCTAAACTTCCTTCCGAAAATTCAAATTTGACACTGTCATTATCTAATTTAATTTTTTGAAATTTGAAATTTGAAATTACATATTTAAGCCTTTTTTTAATAACTTCACGATACGGCGGAGCCGTAATGTGAAATATTGTAGAATGATATGCATCAAATGGCGGTTTATTTTTAAATTTATATAAATAACCTTCCCTTAAACTAATGATAGTTAATACTTTCAAATTTCTATGAAGCGAATGCCCTAATATAAAAACTACTTTCTGAATAGGTTCTTTTAATTGATCAGCGTTATCAATAATAATACACAATCTTTTATTACAACGGACAACTAAATATTCTGATATTTTGGTTAAGTGTTGAATGGGTTCGTCATATTGTTTTTCTAAAAATTCAGAAATTTTTTCATTTAACTTTTCGTCATCTTTTAAATACTGCCAAACTCCTTTTGTTCTATAATCTATTTCTGTTTTGTATATTGTTTTTAATACCGTAAAATCATTTAAATTTAAATTAGAATAATTTTCATAAAGTTGATTTAATAATTTTTGATAAATTGATTTCGTATCGTGAACTGTACTTTCAGTTTCATTTCTAAAATCTAAATAAAGTATTGGACGATTTTTTTTCGTTGATTTGTCAAGTACTACCTCAATAAAATATTTAATAAATGTAGATTTACCTGCACCAGTTCCTCCAATAATAATTATTGGATCAGGTAATTTATTATTTGTTCCATTTATAACATTTGTCAATTGTTTATGAGTTTGTTCAGTATTTTGAACTGGATTAATTCTGCTATCGAATGTTGGTGGTTGGTCTGAAAATATAAATCCCAACTCTGAATTGTATTTTTTTATGTCCTCATTTTTGACATAACAATCTAATAATATTTTTTCTTCTTTTAAATTTTCGAGATTATTAATCTCTTCAAATACTTCTGTTATTATTGGTATTAATTCAGGACTAATTTTGTTTCTAATTAATTCATCATCTTTTTTACCAAAATTATTAGAACGCACAATTGTTTTTCCAACATTTGACTCTGTAAAGAGTTTAAATCTCCCGTGGTGATTAACAAATTCTTTTGATATTGTTTCATAAAATTGGATGAAATTAGTATCAATAACATCTAAACTTTGATAAATAAGCATCTCATTTTCTTCCCAATCAGTTCCGTCAGTATTATGAAACTTACCAATGATAAATTGATTACCATTAGTTATTATTCCATAAAGTAAACCTCTTTGAAATATATATCCTCTGATTTGGTCAATTACAGATTTATTTGATTTATAAATAGTTTTTAGTTTAACTTTTCTACTTTTCTCTGGAAGATTGAATTGAACAACAGATTTTTTTGCTTCAACAACGAAGCGGAAAATTGATGTGCTAATTTCATAATCAAAATATCCAGGTTGTATAAATCTTTCTCTTTCAATATCGTATTCATTCCAATCGAGAACATCTTTAAATATTAAATCAACAACTTTACATCTTGTATCAGTTTCTGACATAGGTTCAGAACTAAATTTTTTTAATTCAGTAAGTTTATCTTTAAAAATTTCGTAGGCTTTATCTATGTTCATTTTTTTTAGTTTTTTGGTAAAATATCGCCCAACGGGCGCGCGCTTGGCGCAGGCTTAGGAGCTTGCTCCAAGCGTGTGTTAGCGGAAGGGCGCGCCCGTTAGCGGAAAGGCTTTGCGCCTTTTCGCTAACTTGTATATAGGTCTGACAAAATCAGACGTATATACCCCAATTTGGGTGGATAGGTCTGACAACAGTCAGACTTTATTTATTTCTCAAATATATAAAAAAATATTATAAATCATCAAAAGGGCTTTTTATTTGTTGAATACTTTTAGTAATTACATGGGCATAATGGTAAATTATGAATTGCAACGGTTTTCTTCTAAACCGCCAAATTTGACGTTCTCGACGTCAAATTTGGAGGTTATACAACGTCAAATTTTGGGTTAAACAACGTCAAATTTGGGGTTCAAGACGTCAAACTTGGGGTTGCTCACGTCAAACTTGGGGTTGCTCACGTCAAACTTGGGATTCCTAACGTCAAATTTGGGGTTAAATAACGTCAAACTTCGTGTTCAAGACGTCAAACTTTATGTTCAAGACGTCAAACTTCGGGTTCTTAATCCTTTTTATTACAAAAAATACCCTTTCAAGCACTTGAAAGGGTATTTGATGGCTTAAAATGTAATATCTATGATGTAGGAGGCGTATCAGTCGGTAGTTTTGCATCCGTTGCCGTGCGGTTAAAAAATTGAGCAATTTCTTTTACCTTAGTTTCATAACTTGGACTTTTTGTACCTGATTTGTATTGGCTGTAGCCATAATCGGTTAACAACGAGATTGCAAATCCAATAGATTATTTTGAAGGAAAAAAACCTGACCTCAATTAAGGAGATTTTGAATCAGGCGATGAAATAAATTCTAGTGTTGCTACTTGAATGAATCCATTTTTGTTTCAAGTTTTATTTTTTGATTTTTATAGTGCCGTATCATTTTTCATTTTATTGATAATGAAATTGCTAACGGGAGTTTTTACCCAGTCATCTCTAAAAATATAGAGTAACAAAGCCAAACAGAAATAGACAAAAGCAATTACAAAAAATCCGTAATATATTTCACCTAATTCTTGACCAACCCAAATTGCCAAACCTACGTTTACAAGTAATAAAAACAATACAACAACAAGGGTTAAAACAATTTTGACAGCCAAATTTGAAAATATATCAGCCGATTTGTATACCGCGTCATATTTACATAATTCTAAAGTATTTTTACTATAAATTACTGCTTTCTTAATCAAATCCTCTGTTGTTGTAGAATTTTCCATTTTATTTGTTTAAAAAAACCAATTATTTTGTTGGTATTGCTGCTTTGGCTTCTTCTAAAAAACTGTCATATTTGTCTGAAACATCTTGGAACAAATCATCAAACTTACCTTTTAAATCATCGGCATAATCTTGACCTTTGTTTATAATTTTTTTTCTAGTTTCAGTCCCTTTTGCTGGAGCAAATAATACGCCTAGCAATGTTCCTACTCCAACGCCTAATAATACTCCTGCTGCTGTTTTTGTTGCGTCCATAATTTCTGATTTTTTAACTATTTAATTAAATTGATTTAAACACTTTTTCCTTGAAAAAGTCTTATTAAAACTGCAATAACATATAAGATGTGAATTACTTTTTATTAGTAACCGTCAAATCTTTAAATGCTTGCCCCAAACCAGCCATGTCAGAATCAAATTCTCGTTTGAATGTATCCCAATCGGTTTGATTATTTTCATAAGCTGCAATTTTTGTTTTCAATGCAGCATTTTTATCAACTAATGCTTCAATACTTTTTTTGTAATTTGCATCAAAAGTTTTACCTGGTTTATTCATTGCGGCCTTCAATTCTTCGATTCTAGTTTCGTTTTCAGAAATCGTTTTGTTAGCTTCCATTTTATAAGTCTGCCACTCGGCATCATTTGCTTTTGTAATCGCATCTTTTTTGCTGTCTTCTTTTACTTTATTTAAATCCTCTTTTGCGTCTTGAACTTCTTCAACAGCATCAGCTTTTTTTTCAGCATTGTTTTTGCAACTTGTAAATAGTGCGCCACCGAGTATTGCTAGCATTAAAATTGACTTTTTCATATTTATAAATTTAAAGTTGTTCATTATATTTTGTCTAATATCTTACGTATTTCTTCTTTGGTTTTTCCCAATTTAATTTCAAGTCTACCTAACATTTCGTCTTTTTTTCCGTCAAGAAACATCAAGTCATTATCTGTCAAATCTGCAAATCGTTGTTTAAGTTTTGCTTTTTGAACTTCCCAATCGCCATTTAATTCTGTTGTAGTCATTTTTTTAAATTTTATATTAAGAAAGGATTTCCTTAACAGTACAAAGGTGTAAATGATTTAGAGTTGCTGTTTTATAGAATTAATGCAAATAGTTGTTATATTCACACTTTATTTATAACTGATTCGGTAGTAACTATACTACTATTCAATTGCTACGCAATATTTATTTTTAAATCTTATTTTCGATAGTAATTTTTTTCAAATCATTGTCTAATTCTTTTTCAAGCGAATCGTCGGTTTCGATATATTCTTTTGACATTTCTTGAATTTCTTTTTCGGTTTTTTGACTGGTATCTATAACCGGATTATTTGCGGGTTTGTGTGACGAAATCAATTCGTTTCTTTTGAGATGCTCTTGAGCCGAATTTTTATTGAATGATTTTTGAATGACAAACAAACTCAAAAATATAATTCCGAAAATAATATCTCAAATGTTTTGATGCGCGTTATTTGATGAAAAAAGATTTGTAGACCACCAATAGATTAGTAAACAAAATGCTAAAATAAAAACAATAGAATTGCCCAAAACTTTGGTTGCAAATCCTGTTAAAATTTCAAATCTTCGTTCTATTTTCAAATAAAATTCATTCACTTTAATTCAGAAAAATAGTTGTTTACAAAAGCCAATTGTTGGTTTTCGGTCAATTTATCCGATGCTTTTACATGCATTCGAATAGTTCCAAACTTTTTAATTTTTGACAAATAATTAAACAATTCTGTTTTAGCATCGGTAGGTCCAAAAAGTAAAGCTTCATTAAAATCAAGTAATGCCTCGCCAATATTTTCGTAATACTTGTGTTGCAACTGTTGTTCTTTATTGTGCAAATGGCTTTCGCCTTTCTGGAAAATTTCTTTTTTATCTTGATTATTAAAGTCCGATTCTATGATTTTAAATTCGATTGCAGCACTACCAAAATCGAATAATGTTGCTTGAGAATGATCTAAATAAACGGCTATTTTTTTTGGATTTTGCATTTGATTTATTTTTAAAAATTAGTAATAAAACTAGGGTGATTGGGGGCATATTTTCTGAGTAGCGTTTCCAGAGAATTGTAATATTCTTGCAATATTTTGTTAGTGACTTCGGGCGATTGCTCAACAGGAATTGTCTCGGGCATTTCGTTTAAAAATTTCATCAATTCAGGAAATTCATTGCGAATAGTCATGGTTATTTTTAATATATTTTCGTTGAGTTCAGTTTCTGTTTTCATAAATATAAAATTTAAGTTTACTATTTTTCTATTTCATTAAGAAATTAAGATATCTAAGACTTAATGAAACTTAATTTCTTAAATGGTTCAAATTCTTTTTTTTTATCTCAAATTTTAATAAATAGAAAATTAAAATAAAAAGCACCAAAGAAAATTTGATGCTTTTTATGAATTAACAATTAACTAGCAAAAATTAAAAATCTTGCAGGTTTATAATAACAATGCTATTTGTTAGTACCAAAAAAATTTTTTTTTTGGTGAGCAACTTCTTCTCTTGACTAAACAACATTGATTTATTCTGTCAATCTTTTTTCATGTTCAATCGCTTCAATTAATTGTTTGACTTTATCATGATCAACTTTTAATAAAGCATATTGTTTGTTCAACAAATCTTGCTCTACTGAGTTAGTATCTTGATGATCTTGAATTAAGATATTTTTGTAATTATCGAGAATTACATTTTCCCCATATTCGCACGATTCTAAAATTGCTTTTCGGTCATTGCCAGTAAATGAGGCTTTCACGTCCATCCAAACTCTAAAAAATTTGCCCGTTACTCGTGTACCTTCATCAGGCGTACCGTCCAGTCTTTTTACTTCAGCAACCAATTCTTTGCGGTTTTGAACAGATGTTTCCATAAAATCTGAAAAAAGCATTTTCAAATCAGTTTCTTTTGCCTCTGCTTCTGCAGTTTTGTACCCTTCTATTCGATCGTTATTGATTACGATTAAGGAGTTAAAGGCTTCAATTGTTTTTTCGATATCCATTGTATTTTAATTTAGAATTACTATTTTTTACTCTAGTAAAATTCTACATATTAGTGCATTAAATTGTTGCATAACTTTTTATATTAGTTGCAACATTCATACTTTTATTTTGTGTGTTTCTTGAAAACCAACATTGGCGTTTTAGTGTCAAAAGCCAATTCGGTTGCTAAACTCGATAAAAACAACCTTTCAAACCAATTTCGATTTTGTTTCGTAAAAAGAATCACTACCGATGGTTTTGCTTTTGTAATATCCTTTTCTAAATGCTCCAAAAGTGTCGTTCCCGAATCTAATTTTCGAGAATGAAATCGTGCATATATCGACTGATGCTTGGTCGAAATCCTATCAAATTTGTTTTTATTGGCATTTAAAAACCATTTGTAATCATAGTGATACACATCTAATTTTGCATTGATGGGTTTAGCGAATGCTTCAATATTTTGAAACTCTTCTTGCACATTTTTAAAATCTGATGCAAAAAACAAGTTTTCAATAGGTTTTACCCGATAATTTTTTGGAACAATTAGCACTGGTATTTGCGAAAAAGTAATCAATTCTGATGCTGTTGTCCCAAACAATTTACTGATTTTTCCTGCGCCAACCGTACTCACGCAAATGTATTTAGCATCAATTTTTTTTGCATATTCAATAATTTCATTACTAGCAACCATTCCCACCTGGCAAACGCATTTGTAATTTTGATTTCGAAAATTATTTTCGTTATAAATCTTTTCAATAAAATTTTCTAACGCAACTTGGCTTTGTTGTAATTCGTTAACTTCAAATTGTCCATAATAAACATTATCCCAAATGGTTGGCATATAAATTTGAACTACATTATAAAAAACTAATTCATAATGATGTTGTTTTGCTAACTGCATGGCAAATAAAATTCCTTTTTTTGAATTATTAGAAAAATCGGTAGTTACTACTATTTTGTTCATATTTTCTATTTTTTTTAATTTTAGTATTGTGATTTAAATTGACATTGTTATTAAAAATCACTCAGCAAAAATTTCTTTAGCCAATTCTTCATCAAGATTGTAAATGTCATCTCTAAAATTTAGATTGCCTTTTACATCCACCCAAGCTGTGAAATAAGTAATGTAAACGGGAATATTTGGTTTTATAGAAATTCCTGTTTCGGTTGTTGTTTTCAAAACTGCATCGACTTTTTCTTGATTCCATTCCTTGTCATTTCGAAGTAAGTACATCGCTAATTTCATTGGATTTTCTACACGAATGCAACCGTGACTAAAATCTCTTTTATTGCGATCGAACAATTCTTTTGATGGTGTATCGTGCAAATAAATGTTGAAACTATTCGGAAAAAGAAACTTCATTTTACCCAAAGCATTACTGACACCAGGTTTTTGACGAATTAAAAAAGGTACATTTTTTGAATATTTATGCCAATTAATTGATGAAGCCTTAATTGCTTTACCACTACCAGAAACGACTTCCATATTATTTTGTGATAAATAATTAGCATTGCGTTTTAGTTTGGGCAAAATTTCAGTAATGATAATGCTATTAGGGACATTCCAATAGGGATTTAAAATAATTCTCGAAATACTTCCCTTGAAAATGCTTGTTTGTTTCGCAGCTTTTCCTACCACAACATTGGTTTGCCAAATGAGTTTTTTGTTTTCGAAAACGTGTAATTTATATTCGGGAATATTGACTAATAAATAATCATTTTCGATTTGAACAGGAACCCATCGCAAACGCTCCAAATTGACCAGCATTTGCTTGATGCGAAAATCGATTGTTTTGTTCATTTCTTCAATCGTTTTTTTATCTAATTTTCCATTTTCGGGCAAACCCAACCGTTGTTGAAAATTAGTAATTGCATCTGCTAAATCTTTTGTATAAAATATATTGTTATCATTTTTCTTTAAATCTCCCGATAAAACCAAACGTTTTTTTACTAGAAGCAAAATAGAATCTGATTCGGTTTTTATGAGAAATTCTTCATCTGTTTTAATGATAGGGAAACCACCTTTTTTTTGAATATCTCTATACAATCGAAGTTTTTCTTTGAGTTTTGAATAATAAATATTTACGGGCTCATAGCTTTTGTCATTTTCATCTTTCAATACTAATGAATCTAACAAAATTTGAAAATTTTTCTTTTCACGAGGGATAAACCAATCGAGTTTTCGATTATTTTTATTGACTCCAGAAAAGGCTTTTTCAGAATATTTAAAGAAAGTTGTGGTTAGGATTAATTCCAATTTCTGTAGTTGATTTTTATCAATTTCAGAACTATTTGGATTGGTTTTTATCATTGTGATTAAAGTATCCAATTGAGCATTATTGAAGGTTTTATCATCAAAATCATTACTGTAATTTTGTAATTGATTTTGGAAGTTTGGCACCGCTTGTGTCATTCCATTTTTGTTAAACCAGGCATATTGAAAATTTCTATTTTTATAAAATAAATTGACTTCTTTTACAACTTTTTCATTTTCTGGATTTGTTTTGAAAAAAGTAGTAATTGTCGATTTGTCAAGAAATATATCAGTGTAATTTTGAGTTTTTATTGTTGAAGTATTACCTTCATTTTCTTTTTTGCAACTGATCAAAACCAAGGCAATCAATAGTATTTTTAAGATGTTTTTCATAATTTCATTTGTTAGAATGACTCTGAATTTCTTCGATTTGGTATTTTTCTTTTTTGATATCTTGACGAATAAATCCGAAAATACTCATGTAAACATTGGCAATCCAAACTAAGGCAAATAAAGAAATTACATAACCGCGCCAATCATTAATGAGTAATTTATAATCAGTAAAAAAAATAAAAAATAAGGTTACATAATGGCTAAAACAATATTCGCAAGTAAAAAGATAAAACATTTTACGCTCAAATAATGTTTTAGAATTTTGACTTTTTCGAACACAAAAGTCTCGTGGTTCGTTAAAAAATTCTTCGTGTGTAACGGTCCAAACTACACAAGAAATTGGAATTGCTAATACAAAAAGCCATATTATTTGTGTTGCTATATCCATTATTTATTATGTTTTAATTTTATTTTTTATTAATAACAAATTGATAGCCTTTATAATAATTGGTATTTTCTATCGAAAACAAATTTTTTAGTGGCTATTTTTGACTTGATTCAATACATTTAAAAAACTCATGAATGAAAGTTTGTGCAAATTCATCAGTTACTTTTTTGTTAGTTGGTACGCCATAATCATCAAATTTTTCTTGAACTTTCGAAACGGGAAAATTGGCTGTAAATGTCCAAGCACGCATTTTCCAAAATATAAATTGCAAATGCGTTAATGCTTGTAAACCCCCAAAATCTCCAGATGATACAGTCGAAAAAGCAATCGGTTTTCTATGCCATTCGTCATATAATAAATCAATTACATTTTTTAAACTCGCAGGAATACTTCCGTTATATTCTGGCGTTACAATGATAATCCCGTCAGATGAAAGGATTTTGTTTTTAAATTCTAATGCTATTAAACTCGGGTCAGATTGGTTTTGTAAACGTTCTTCAAAAATGGGAAAATTATAGGAAGCCAAATCCAAAATTTCGACTGTTGCCAGCCTATTTTCATTCAAATAATGTTGAAAATAAAGCGCAACATTATGACTTTTGCGACCTGTTCTAATGCTTGATGAAATAATTGAAATATGATGCATAGTTTGATGTTTTTTCTGATTTAGAACTATACAAATTTGATAATCAAATAGCGATTTTGAGTTATATAAAAAAGTTGAAAAGTTATGAAATTCGCAGGTTTTAAGTTGATTTGTTTACTATTAATTACCTTTAAAATATTTTAAACGATTTATGATATGTCAATACTAATTTTAGTTCGTCATGGACAATCAATTTACAATTTTGAAAACCGTTTTACAGGTAGTTTGGATATTGGTTTAACCAAATTTGGCGAAGAAGAAGCAAAATTTGCAGGACAAAAATTATGTAATTTTAAATTCGATTTTGCCTATACATCTACCTTAAAAAGAGCACAGGAAAGTTTGCGAATTATTCTGGAAGAAATGCATCAAACCTATTTGAAAATTATTGAAAACAAAGCACTAAATGAAAGAGATTACGGAAGTTTACAAGGTTTAAATAAAGACGAAACTATTTCTAAATATGGTGCAAATCAGGTCGAAATTTGGCGGAGAAGTTATGCTATTCGACCACCAGATGGCGAAAGTTTAGAAGATACTTTCAATAGGATGATTCCGTTTTACAAACAAGAAATTGAACCAAAATTAAGATTGAATAAAACAATTTTGATTGTAGCTCACGGCAATAGTTTGCGTGCTTTGATTATGTATTTAGAAAATATAAGCGAGGAAGAAATTTCGAACTTTAATATTCCGACAGGTATTCCAAAACAATATATTTTTGATGAAAATTTAAATATTTTGGAAGTGAAATATTTATAAAAATTTAACCCAGATTACGAATCTTTATTTACAATATGGGTTAAATAAAATTAGCCTCTCGACTGCGCTCGATGTGACAAATTAATTATTAATTATCAGCCAACTTCCACAACCAAATTGCATTTTTTTTATTTATCTTTTGAAGTTGCATTATCACTAGGTTAAAACCTTTTTTGCTCATACGCCAATCGATGTTTATGGAATTGTTATCAACATGAAATACATAAATTTTCTTGAAATGATACTCACTTTCTATACCCACCAAATGACAAATTTCAATAGCATTTTTTATGGATTCTTCAACTTCACCATAAGTCATTTCTTGGATTAATTTCAAATCGATACTAGAATATTGCAATTTAGAATGTAAAATTGATTCTTTCAATTCCTTCAAAAAGGACAAATAATTTTCGGTTGCATAAGGAACAATTGCGTTGTTTTTCATTTTTAACTTTTTAAGAAATTGCTTTCAATTCTTCGAATAATGCTTTTTGTTTGTCGGTCAATTTATCTGGAATTTGAATTTGAATCAAAACATAAAAATCGCCAAAAGTTTCCGGTTTTGCATAAATTGGCATTCCTTTTCCTTTTAATCTCATGGTTTTTCCGTTTTGAGTTCCTGCACTAATTTTTATTTTTAATTTGCCCGATAAAGTTTCGATAATTACTTCATTTCCTAGAATGGCATCATACAAATTGATAGTTACCGTTTGATACAAATCATCGCCTTTGCGAATAAATTTCGGATTATCAGAGACTCGAATTTTCACAAACAAATCACCCCGATTAGCATCTGAACTTCCTTTTGCGCCTTTATTTTTTATACGCAATTGTTGGTCGGTATATGAGCCAGGTTTTGTAGTAATCCTAAGTTTTTCGTTCTCTAATTGAATAATTCTGCTTGTTCCGGAGAATGCTTCCTCGAGCGAAATTTCCATTTCTGTTTCGTAATCTCCACCTTTTCGTGCTTGATTTTGTTGTGGATTTCCGCCACGTTGCTGAGAGAAAAATTGCTCGAAAAAATCAGAGAAATCTTCCGGATTTCCTCCTCCAAAACTTTCATTCCCTTGACGATATTTCTGGTTTTGGTTTCGTTGTTGGTTCTGATTTTGTTGATTTTGTTGCCAATTTTCGCCCAACTCGTCGTATTGTTTTCTTTTTTCTGAATTTCCTAAAACTTCATTGGCCTCGTTGACTAGTTTAAAACGTTCTTCTGCTTTTTTATCGCCTAAATTCTTATCGGGATGATTTTTTTTAGCCAAAGTTCTGTAAGCCTTTTTCACTTCGGCTGGTGAGGCTTTTTTATCTATTTCTAATATTTTGTAATAGTCTTTGTAATCCACTAGTGATTTTTTTGTATATATTTAAAACTCAAATTTAAACCTAAAGTTTTGTTTTATTTTTAACGAGGACACAAAGGCACCAAGAAAAAAGTATTTATTTTTTGTCTATTTAAATAGTTTCCATTTTTTTAAAACTGCCAATAATTCTTTAGCAACCGCATCTGATGATTGCGGATTTTGTCCCGTGATTAGCAATCCATCTTTTACAAAATAACTTGTCCAATCCTCTTTTTTAGAATAAATTGCACCTTTCTTTTTCAATTCGTCTTCAAGCATAAACGGCACAATTTTGTCAAGTTTTACGGCAACTTCTTCAGTATTCGAAAATCCTGTTACATTTTTACCTTTAATTAAAAAATTTCCATCTTCATCTTTAACATTCAATAAAACCGACGGAGCATGACAAACTGTTGCCACAGGTTTTTTTACATCCCAAAATTCTTCTATCAAATTTATCGAATCTTTATCTGTTGTTAAATCCCACAAGGGTCCATGTCCTCCTGGATAAAACATAGCATCAAAATCTTTAGAATCAATCTTTTCAAGTTTCAAAGTATTAGCCATTAAATGTAACAAATCGTGGTCTTTTTTATAACGAATTGTTGCCGTGGTTTGGTTTTCGGGAGCATCGCTTTTTGGATCAATTGGTGGTTGTCCGCCTTTTGGTGATGCTAACGTTATTTCGGCTCCAGCCTCTTTAAAAATATAATAAGGTGTTGCAAATTCTTCTATCCAAAAACCTGTTTTTCCATCTGTATTTCCTAATTTACTGTGCGATGTAAGGACTATTAATATTTTCATTTTTTTATAAATTAATTGTTCCATGTGATGATTCGTTAACTTGTGTACCTGTAATTGCCGCAACAACCATTTTAAAAAAATTAATCATTTTACCGCCTTCAATATCCCAGTAATTTGCTGTATTGGTTGCAACTTTTATTAATGATATGTTTTTATCTTCTATACCGTCTTTAAACCAAATTTTTAATAATGGGTTCCATAATTCTTCAAATTTGTTTTTGTCTATTATGATATTTGCTTCTCCAACAACGGTTAAATAAGTATTCTTTTCTGGACAAGAAAAATACAATTGTACTTTTTTATTAGCTTTAATGTCTCGATTCCTATCGCTGTCAATGCCACTAAAAAACCAAATATTTCCTTCGTCGTCTACAGTTTGAGCTGTCATTACGGTTGATGTTGGTTCGTTTTCATTTTTTAGACTGGTCGAAAAGAAGCAATATTTTACATCATCGACCATTTTTTTAAGTTTGATAATGCCTTCTTCTTTGTTTAAATTTTCTAGGTTGCTCATAATTGTGTTTATTTAGTGTTATAAAAATAATTCTGAAAAATCATTTATTAAATTGATTAATAACTATCTAACTCGTGTACCATTTCGTTGGTCACTGGCGGAAAGTTGGAAAACCCCTAGTGTTTTAGATGCAATTGCGCCAACTTGGCAAATCAATAATAAATGATTAAACAGAATTTAATATTAAAATTCAAAATGTACTTCAGATGTTATTGGAATATTCAATACTTTAGAAATCAAAAAATTTTGCTCAGCGTCTTTAGTAATTGTTTTAAATTCTTCTGAATTTATTCCTTTTTCGACTTCTTCAAAACGGGTTATAAAACTGTAATTTGTATTTTCAAGAACACCATTTTGCATTGATAATGTTCCTTTTCCTTCTTTGAGATTCTATCCCCAATATGCTTTTGTTGTAGGTATCATAGTTGTTGTATTTTTCCATCACCAGCCCTTCCCAAGGGAAAGGGAGCCGAGATATTGAATGAATATGTATTGTTCAATTAAAATTTTATTTAAATTTTTATTACTTCGTTTTTTAAAACTCCGTTTTCTTCAAAATCAGTGAAATTTTTTATTGTTATTTTGGCAATTTCGGTTACTGCTTCATGAGTGTAAAAGGCTAAATGTGGCGTAATTAAAACATTATGAAAGGATAATAATCGTTCGAAAACATCATCTTGAATTACAGTTTGCGATTGATCTTTAAAAAATAAATTGCTTTCGTTTTCGTAAACATCTATTCCTAAATAACCAATTTGTTCCTTTTTTAATGCATCTATTGCATCTTTGGTATTGATTATTCCTCCACGGCTTGTGTTAATAATCATTAAGCCTTTTTTGATTTTATTAAATGCTATTTTATCAAATAAATGATGGGTTGCCGGAGTAAGCGGACAATGAATTGAAATAATATCTGACTCTGAAAGTAAATCGTTAAAGGTATTATAAGAAACGCCTTTTTGTTTTAAACTTTCGTTTTCTTTAATGTCAAAAGCGATTATTTTGCATCCAAAACCTATCATGATGTTACAAAATGCGCGACCTATTTTTCCTGTTCCTACAACTCCTATTGTTTTGCCAAAAAGATTAAAACCCATTAGATGCTGTAATGAAAAATTATTTTCACGAACCTGATTATAAGCTTTATGCGTTTTTCTATTTAAAGTTAAAATCAATGCAACAGCGTGTTCTGCAACTGCTTGAGGCGAATAGGCTGGTACTCGCAACACTTTAATGTTATTTGCTTTAGCCGCTTCTATATCGACATTATTGTAACCCGCACTTCGCAAATCGATTAACTTTACATCAAGTTTTGCTAATTTTTCGATGCAATTTTTATCAATTGTATCGGTTACAAAAACACAAACAGCTTGAAAACCTCGTGCTAAATCGGTTGTGTCGACATTTAAAGATTCTTCAAAAAAAACCAATTCGTGTTTGTTTCCAAGATTGTATTTATTGAAATATTCTCGCTCGTAAAATTGTGTTCCAAAAATGGCTACTTTCATCAGTAAATACTTTTTATTTTTTATTGGAAGATGGAACGCCTATTTTTTTTATCTATAATATAATTTATTTTGGCGTTTCATTTTTTTATTGATTATCTTCTTCTAAATCGTTGTGATTGTCACCACCTATGCTGTAACCATTGTTTTCTTCGTCTTCGCTACCACTGTTTTCTTGGTCGTCATCGAGTTCAGATCCTGGAATATCTAAATCGTTTCCAGAATGGTCTTGGTCGAAATTTTTTTCGTTCCAAGTTGGTTTTTTATCGATTTTTATAACTTCTTTATTTTTGGCACTATTTTCGGGATCGATGTCGAATTCCTTATCAAATTTGTTATAAATATCTTCGCTTTCGGGATATTTTGGATAACCATCTTTTTCTAATTGCTCGTTTGCTGATTTTGGAAATTTTTCTTTATCTTTCATAATTATTGAACTTTAATTTTTTTTTGAACCATTAAGAAATTAAGTCTCATTAGGTTGAATAAATGCCTAAAAGGTTAAAAAAAAACCTTGCAGGAAAATTAATTAAGTTTATTTTCTAAATGCTGCTTCCAGGATTTTTATCTTGTCGTTGTATTCAGATTCTGTAATGCTTCCGTTTGCATACCGCTTTTGTAAAATATCAAAAGCCGAATCTTTTTTGCGTCTTTGCCCAGGAATATCATAGGGAATTGCGAAAATCCAAAATAAAAGGATTACCCATAAAACCCACCAAATAATATTCATTCCCAGATAATAGTTTTCGTAATCCATAATGTTTGTTTTTAGTCCCAACCCAGACCCTTCTTGTATG
>JACMPO010000258.1 GCA_014377455.1 Flavobacterium sp. | reverse complement strand
GTGTCATTTTATCTAATTTATTTTTTTATTGGTATAAAATGCAGTCGCAAAAGCTCGTGTCATTTTTAAACTGTATTTCTATAATTATTGATTGCGAAATTAAACATTTATTTCAAAATAAACTTGCTGATGATTGTAAAATTTGAAGCCTTACAAACGCAATTGCGCTATTAAATCCTTCATCTGATTTGCATATTTAAGTTGAAGCTGGGAATTTTCGCCCATCTTGTTATACTATCATACGCATCATTACTTAAATCGCAACCGAAAACTGTGAGTCGTACAAATTTTTATAATATCCATCTTTTAAAGTAACAAGTTCTTGATGTGTCCCCGATTCTACGATTTGACCTTTATCCATTACAATAATTTTTGAGGCGTTGATGATGGTTGCCAGTCGATGCGCAATTACAATAGAAGTTCGATTTTTAGTAATAGTTTCTGTTGCTTTTTGAATCAGTTCTTCGCTGTACGTATCGATAGATGATGTTGCCTCGTCCAAAATTAATATACTTGGGTTGCTGACATACGCTCGCAAAAAAGCAATCAATTGGCGTTGTCCCGATGATAACATAACGCCACGTTCTTTTACATTATAATCGTAATTATCGGGCAAACTCATGATGAAGTTGTGTACCCTAATTTTCTTGGCGGCTATTATCACTTCTTCCCGACTAATGGTGTTATCATTAAGCGTAATATTATTGTAAATGGTATCGGCAAACAGAAAAACATCTTGCAATACAATCGCTATTTGCTTGCGCAGACTTTCTAAAGTAAACAAGTTAATATTTTGATTGTCAATAGAAATTTCGCCTGAATTGATCTCGTAAAACCGATTTAATAAATTGATAATGGTCGATTTTCCGGCACCCGTAGCACCCACTATTGCTATAGTTTCCCCACATTTTACTTCTAATGAAATTCCTTTTAAAACTTCTTCATTATTGATATAACTAAACCAAACTTTATTGAAATTTATATTTCCTTGAAAATGTTGCGCAACAATTTTTCCATCCTGTTGCGTGCTTTCTTCATCATCTATAATATCAAAAACACGATTTGCCGCAATCATTCCCAGTTGCATTTCGTTAAATTTATCAGCAATTTGTCGCAGCGGATTAAATAATAAGGTGATAAACATGGTGTACGAAAATAAATCGCCAAATGTGGTAAATTTATCTCCATCTAAAATATGAAAACCTCCATACAATACAACAAACCCAAGACATAATGATGAAATAATATCGGCAATTGGGAAAAAAATCGAATTGTACAAAATAGTTTTTATCCACGCCACATTGTGTTTCTGATTAATTTCTTTAAACTTTTCAAATTCAATGGCTTCTCTGTTAAAAAGTTGGACTATTTTCATTCCTGTTACTCGTTCTTGCACAAAGGTGTTTAGGTTTGCAACCTGAGTTCGAACTTCTTCAAAAGCTACTTGCATCTTCTTTTGAAATATTCGGGTAATAAAAACCAAAATAGGCATTGCGGCAACAACGATCCATGTTAATTTCCAATTCATATAAAACATAAAAATTAGGATAACAACCATTTTTAGTAAATCGCTGATTATCATAAAAAGTCCCTGACTGAAAATGCGTGCAATTTGTTCAATATCCGATACGGAACGTGTTACCAACTGACCAACAGGAGCATTATCGTAGTATCTCATTTTGAATTGAAGCAGGTGTTGAAACAGTTTGGTACGGATATCTTTTACTATATCCTGACCTAGCCAGTTTGCCCAGTACACAAAATAAAATTGCGAAAGCCCTTCCAGAAGTAACACAATTCCCATGAGGGAAACATAAATTAAAAGTCCATGTTTGTCTTTAGGTTGCAAATATTCGTCTACGGTATGCTTTAACAAATAAGGTCTTAGTGCAGCAAAAATGGATAGCGCAACAGCAAATAAAATAACGCCATTGAATCGGTTTTTGTAGGGTTTGGTGTATTTTAAAATTCGTTTAAACAAACGAGTATCAAATGCTTTTGCTTTCATTATAGGGTATAAATAGTATTATTTTTCTATTTTAATCAGTTTAAAAATTGTGGTTTATTTAATAAAATCATATGCCACTTGAGTCAGATACAATCCGTGTGCAGGAACCGAAAATCCCGCTTTGCTTCGATCTTTACTTTCAATAATGGAAACAAATTCTTGCAACGATATTTTCTCTAAACCAACATTTATTAACGTACCAACAATTGCCCGAACCATATTTCGCAAAAATCGGTCGGCTGTTATGAAAAATACAATTGTATCGTTGCTTTGTTTCCAGTAAGCCTCAAATATTTTGCAATTAAAGGTGTTTACATCAGTATTTACTTTTGAAAAACATTCAAAATCAGTGTACTTCATTAAAATGAGACAGGCTTCATTCATCAATTCAAGATTTAAAACAGAATGATAATACCAAGAATAATCACTTATAAAAGCGTTTTTTTTAGTGTTAATATGATATTCATAGGTTCGCTTTGTAGCATCAAATCGAGCATGAGCATCATTTTGAACCTTAATAAAATCATGAACTGCAATATCTTTAGGCAAAAATGAATTTAGTTTTTGAATTAAATAATCAACATCAATTTCGGACTGGTAATCAAAATGTGCAAACATTTCTTTAGCATGAACGCCTGTATCTGTTCGACCGGCTCCTAATAACTCTATTTCGATTTTTAAAATTGTAGACAGCGCTTTTGATAACGTTTCTTGAATTGAAGTTGCGTTAGGTTGCTTTTGCCAACCGTGATAATTAGTTCCTTTGTAAGCAAATTTTATAAAGTATCTCAATTGATATTAGATATTGGATATTAGATGTTAGATGTTAGAATCAAAATCTTATTAATTTTGTGCAAATTTACAAAGATTTTGACAGATAAAAATTGTAAAGTTTTACTAAATATTTAACTTTGAAACTCCTAAAAATAGTTACATAACATAAGTAGGAAACTTTAAACCATGAGTAATTCTCTACATAAACCCTTAAACCCTCAAACCTTTAAACCCTTAAACCTTTTCGCCCTCAAAAAAAAAATGACAAAAATTCTTTTACTTTCAGATACTCACAGTCACTTTGACGAAACCATTTTAAAATATGTACATCTTGCTGACGAAGTTTGGCATGCTGGAGATATTGGCGATTTAAAAGTTACTGATGTCATAAAAAAGCTAAAACCACTACGAGCAGTATATGGAAATATTGATGATAATAATGCACGAATGGAATTTCCACTGCATAACCGATTTATGTGCGAAAGTGTTGATGTGTGGATCACTCACATTGGCGGTTACCCTGGGAAATACAATCAGAACATTAGAGACGACTTAAAATTAAATCCACCAAACTTATTTATTTGCGGACATTCGCACATTTTGAAAGTACAATTTGATAAAAGTTTAAACTTGCTGCACATGAATCCAGGAGCATGTGGCATATATGGTTTTCATCAAGTGCGAACCATGCTTCGGTTTGAAATTAATAACGATAAAATTCAAAATTTGGAGATTGTTGAAATTGGGAAGAAATAAAAAAATCCGAGGAATAACTCTGGGATTTTAACGCACAATAAAAATAAATTTATAGGCTTACCTCAATCGATCCACTGATTTTACAAGATCTTCATCCTTCTTGATAGCTTTGTTTGCCAAAACTAGCATTACGATAGAAACAATAGGAAGAAACATCCCAATACCTTTCTCAGAAACTGTTACAGTTTCTCCAGATAAATTTAATGCTCGATAAACAAATAATCCTAATAAAATTAGATTTAAAATCATATTCAATCTGTTAAACACAAATTGTTGTTGTCTTTTTTTAAACGAAATAATACTCAGTAATGATAATGTTGTACTCAAACCAAATAAAAGTTGGTACGCAATGGTATTCATAAAATAGAACTCTTTACCACTAGAAAGTGTCCAAAGTGGAAAAACAAAAGGAAGTATTCCAGAGCATATAAAAGCTATTGCAATGTAAATAGTTTGTATTCGTTGTAACATTTTATTAAAATTTGAAGCAAAAATATAGTATCTTTTTATATAAAACTATTGGTTGATTAAAATTTATTCGTATTATTGCAATGCAAATCTGTAAATACTTCAAAAACACAGATTTTATAAAACACACCATCATTTGTTTCAAATTCCAACTTATTTAAAGTAAACAATTCATTACAGTACTCTATGTTTGATAAAACTGCATTAAAAAACATGAAGTTGCCAGAACTTCAAGAAATTGCTAAACTAGCCAAAACTATAAAATTTAACGGGGTTAAAAAAGATGTTTTAATTGATGAAATCCTGGCTATTCAAGCTAAATCTACTCAACAAGTTGAAGAAAAAGTAGTTGCTAAAATTGCTCCAAAAGAAAAACCTGTTGTTGAGGAAAGAACAAAAAGGGCTCGAATAAAAATGGATGAATCTACAAACGATTCTCACAATTTATTTTCAGAAGATAAACCAGCAATCGCAGTTGCTAAAAATGAAGAACAAAAAGAAGTTGATGCAACTGAAAGACCATCACAAATTGAAAAATTTCAGAAGAAAGCTAAATTTATTAAAGCTACAAAACCAGATGAAGCGATAGCACAACAGCAAGTTAAATTAGAAAACAATGAAATAGTTGCTGAAAAACCGACTGAAAGTCCAGTTGAAAGTAAAGAAACAAACGGAGTGGAAACTACTGTTGAAAAACCTAAAAATCCTAATCAAAACCCAAATCAAAATCCAAACCAAAAGCATAAAAATCAAAATGGGATAGGAAATGGAAATCAAAATCAAAACCCCAATCAAAACCCAAATTTTAAAAATAAAAAAAGTAATAATTTTCGAGATTCCGATTATGAATTTGATGGAATTATAGAAAGTGAAGGCGTACTTGAAATGATGCCAGACGGTTATGGTTTTCTTCGATCATCAGATTATAATTATTTGGCTTCACCAGATGATATTTATCTCTCGACATCTCAAATTAGATTATTTGGTTTAAAAACTGGTGATACCGTTAAAGGAGTTGTTCGTCCTCCTAAAGAAGGAGAAAAATTTTTTCCGCTTGTAAAAGTTTTAAAAATAAATGGTCACGATCCGCAGGTTGTTCGCGATAGAGTTTCGTTTGAGCATTTAACACCTATTTTTCCACAAGAAAAATTCAATATTGCCGATAAACAATCAACCGTTTCAACTCGAATTATTGATTTGTTTTCCCCAATTGGTAAAGGACAACGAGGAATGATTGTAGCCCAACCCAAAACTGGGAAAACCATGTTGCTTAAAGACATTGCAAATGCTATAGCTGCAAATCATCCTGAGGTTTATTTAATTGTGTTATTAATAGATGAGCGTCCCGAAGAAGTTACCGATATGCAACGAAGTGTTCGTGGAGAAGTTATTGCCTCTACATTTGATAGAGAACCTCAAGAACACGTTAAAATTGCAAATATTGTTTTAGAAAAAGCAAAAAGACTGGTAGAATGTGGTCATGATGTCGTGATTTTGTTAGATTCGATTACACGTTTGGCAAGAGCTTATAACACGGTACAACCGGCTTCTGGAAAAGTTTTATCTGGAGGAGTTGATGCCAATGCACTACAAAAACCAAAACGTTTTTTTGGTGCCGCTCGAAATGTAGAAAACGGAGGTTCATTAAGTATTATCGCCACTGCACTTACTGAAACAGGATCTAAAATGGATGAAGTTATTTTTGAAGAATTTAAAGGAACAGGAAATATGGAATTGCAACTGGACAGAAAAATTGCAAACCGACGAATTTTCCCGGCAATCGATTTGACTTCTTCAAGTACCAGAAGAGATGATTTATTACTAGACGAAAAAACCTTAAAAAGAATGTGGATTTTAAGAAAATTCCTTGCCGATATGAATCCTGTTGAAGCAATGGATACTATAAATGATAAAATCAAAAAGACTAGAAACAACGAAGAATTTCTTATTTCGATGAACGATTAAGTACTATTTTATATTTTAAAAAAACCGTTTAGCTCGAAACTAAACGGTTTTTTTAGTTTAAATCAAAAAAATAGGAAATTTCTGTATTAGCAAACTGTTCAATAACATAAATAAATCGATGAAATGCATAATTTTCCATTAAAATAAAAAAATGCCTACATATATTTGTTAAAACACATAAAATAAGATAAATTTACCTTAATGGTATCTTTTAAATTTTGTGAAAAATATTATTCAGGTATGCCGAAAACTGTATAGAGTAGGCAAAATATAAACAAAAACAAAATGAAAACAAATTACAAAAATTATTGTTTTAACTTTAAAACAATACAATCTCAATTCAGAATCAATGTTTTAATGATTATTGGTTTATTATCAATGACATCGCTATTTACAAAGGCTCAGGCACAATGTGATCAAAGTTCTGCTATTTTAGAAAATTCATTATCTTACACAAACAGCGGATATACTGGAAGTTGTCCAAGTAATTATGTTAACGCATTTGGTTATACATCACCGGCAAACTGGTATAAAGTTACTATATTC
>JACMPO010000257.1 GCA_014377455.1 Flavobacterium sp. | reverse complement strand
GCATCGAGCTGTTTTAGTCTAACTGTTATTTGAGGTCGGGAGCTCGCTATGGTATTTCGATTACTTAATTCGGTGTTAAAGCTAGTGGCTTTAGTTGCAAATACTGCCTCGGTTGTCCATAGTAAGGTAATGGCTGGAGTAGCAGTCCATTTAGTCGCTACATCTTTTATTACAGTTGCAAAATCGGCATCGGCTGCTGGCACATTGCCTTTTGGGGTTGGTTTCGTGTTTTCAGATGGTGGTGTGGTTAAATCTGCCATTTTTTTAATAGTTTTAAATTAATATTTAATTAAAGTTGTACATTAATCTTACAATAATAAAAAATATTTTTGTTAGTTGTATAAAAATTACCTGTGTTTTTTTTAACAAGATACTAACTGATAGATGATTACTGATAATCAGCACCTAAAAACTAGGCTTACATTACAGTTAAAACCAATTTATATTCAACCTTTTTAGGGCAACTTGCTACCGCCTTGAGCACTGTTTTAAAGTATTTAGAGCAACTTGCTACCGCCTTGAGCCCTGTTTTGAAGTATTTAGGGCAACTTGCTACCGCCTTGAGCCCTGTTTTAAAGATTTTAGGGCAGGGGGCGATTTTAATTGTCATGGCTACATATTGCAATACATTACATACGGTGTTTGATTGCGTAGTTTTTAGTTCTGAGTTAAAAAATCCTAATAAAATATAGTACATTTGAATTTCTAAAAATAGAATTCTTAATCTCAGTCTTATGAAAATTAAAATTTTAGTATCTTTTTTAGTCTTCTTTGCTTGCCAAAATAGTTTTAGTCAATTTACTGATATAATAAATTCAAATCGTCCGGGCAATTCCATGTCAGCCTTTGCAGTAGGGAAAACGGTCATTCAGTTAGAGTCAGGTTTCAGTTATATAAAAGAAGAGCACAGCTTGCTCGACTATAAAGCAAAAGGATTTGGTGCCGATTTACATGTACGGTATGGTTTATTTAGAGAGCAACTCGAAGCCATATTGGAATTAAATTATCAAAATGATGTTTACACAAAATATGATGTTGATACCAAACGAAGCGGTTTAAAAAATTCCACAATTGGGGCAAAATATTTAATTTACGATCCCTTCAAAAATTATGAAGAAACAGTAAATATTTACAGTTATAAAGCAAATCACAAATTCAAATTCCATCAGCTTATACCCGCAGTTTCAGTTTATGGTGGTGCCAATTTAAACTTTTCGAATAGTGCTTTTACGCCAAAAAATCCGGTTATCGGCATTGTAAGCCCTAAACTGATGTTGATTACACAAAATATTTTTCCGGGAGCGTTTGTATTAGTTACCAATATTTATATGGATAAAATTGGAACAGACTATAACACCAAAGCATTTATAATAACCCTTACCAAAGGTTTTAACGACCAGTGGTCTGGCTTTATCGAAAATAAAACTTTAAAAGGCACCTATTATTCCGATAGTATTTTTACCCTAGGAACAGCGTATCTCTTCAACAGCGATTTTCAGATGGATGTATCGATAAGCGAAAATTACAAAAACACACCCTCGTACTTATATGGTGGTTTTGGACTGTCGTGGCGCTCAGCCTCAAACTATAAAGATGTTTTGATTAGATCAAAAAAGGAAGACAAAAAGAAGGACAAAAGCACCAAAGGAAAAGATAAAGAAAAAGCAAAAAAACGTCTCGATCAAATCGAATTAACAAAGCCATAATGATCACAATAGTAGAAGCAAACACTAAAAAATTACTTTTAGATTTTATAAAATTTCCATTTTCACTTTATAAAAAGCATCCATACTGGGTTCCACCATTAATAAACGATGAATTAGAAACATTCGATAAATCAAAAAACCCAGCTTTTGAAAATGCCGATGCAATTTTTTATTTAGCCTATCAAAACAATAAAATCGTAGGTCGCGTTTGCGCTATTATAAATTGGGATGAAGTCAAGAAACAACACAAGAGTAAAATCAGATTTGGATGGTTCGATTTTATCGACGATATCGAGGTTTCGCGTGCCTTGCTCCATAAAGTTTCCGAAATAGGGAAACAAAACAACTTACAGTATATGGAAGGTCCCATGGGGTTTTCAAACCTTGATAAAGTAGGCGTACTTACCGAAGGTTTTAACGAAATAGGCTCGATGATTACCTGGTATAACTATCCCTACTATGCCCAACATTTGGAAAAACTAGGATTCACAAAAGAAAAAGAATACCTCGAAAACAAATTCCCGTTTGCCAATGTTAAATCAGAACATTTCGAAAAAGCAAACAATCTCGTCAGAAAACGGTATGAGTTACAATCGCTCACCTTCAAAAAAACAAAAGATATCATGCCCTATGTTGATGAAATGTTCGAACTTTTCAACGCTTCCTACGCAAATTTATCCTCTTTTGTAGCCATAACAAATTCTCAAAAAGAATACTTCAAAAAAAAATACATCAGTTTTATAAATCCCGAGTACATCATATTTGTACAAGATAAAAATTCAAAATTAGTAGGCTTTAGTATCGTCATGCCATCCTTTGCTGCAGCATTGCAAAAAGCCAACGGAAAACTGTTCCCCTTCGGGTTTTACCATCTGATACAGGCAAAAAAAAACAGCAAAGAAGTCTTGTTTTACCTTATTGGCATAGCACCCGAATACCAAAATAAAGGAGTACACGCCGTAATATTCGACGAATATTTTAAAACCTTTACCAATAAAAAAATCTTAAACTGCATTAGGACACCCGAGCTTTCAGATAACCACGCCATACACAACATCTGGAAACACTTTAACCCCGAAACGTTCAAAAAACGATGCACCTACCGCATTGATTTATAAAAACTAAGTTCAACTAAAACCAAACTCTATTTTCGTTAATCAAACAATAAACTTTAATCTATTTACTTGCTTTAGCTAATAATCTTTATATTTTATTGATATATTTTAAGATATAAAATAGCTTATAATATTCGGATATTTATAAGTTGGTGGTCAGTTTAGCGGAACGCAAAAAAAAAGAAATAACTGAAAACATAAATCATAAATAAAATGAAATTAAGAATAATTATGTGTGTCTTTTTAATGTTTGGAACATTTAAAATTTCCGCACAAGAAACTGATAAAATAAAAGAATTAAATTATGCTGGAAATAAAATTTTAGTACCAAATAATTGTGAAGCTAAATCAGAATATGAATTACTTAATTGTAATAATACAGATATTCAATGGTTGTATTTAAATGAAGAAATGTTGAAAACAGTTCCAACACAATTTTTAAATCAATTTGGAAGTCAATCAATAGTGAAAAAAGAAAGCTATTTTAAATTGAAATCTTTTAATTCTGAACTGACTGGTAAGAAATTTAAACTAAAATCTGACGGAAAAGTTTTATATAGAATTATTGTTTCTGGAGTAGTAAATAAACAACCATTATTATTAAATATTGGAACAGAAAATGACATAACAAAAAATTCAGATTTAAACGAATTTTTATTAAAATTTATAAATGTAGAATAAAACCGAACCGCCAACAGCAGTTTGCAAAAATGGCGGGTTTTGGGCTTAATTTAATGTTGGTTTTGTACTTGCAAAGTCAGTAAAAACAGAAAATTTAGGAATATTTAAAACAGGAAGAGAAGCAAATGAATAAAATTACGACCCCCAACAGTCATTTCACGAAATTGCGGGGCTTGGGATTTATCAGAATTGGTAATTTTTGAAACTAAAATTTGTCTATATTTTTAATCAAAAGTGTTGAAAATCAGTAACTTCGTGAAGTGGCGACACATTAGTGGTAATTTAGCAGAAACTCTCGTACTAAAATAGGTAATCTAAAAATTAAAAACTTTTAGTATCCTATGGAAACAAACAAAAAACAACCTAAACTTAAATTAATCAAAAATGAAAAAAATTTTAATTATTGGAATGAATCCGTTTACACTAGACTTTTCAATGCCTGGTTTTCTTCCGGGGATGACCGCTGAAAAAGTAGAAACGGGAATTAACGCTGATTTAGAAAAATTAAATGCAACAGGCTATGACGCAAAAAAGTTTTGGATTGACAATGGAGATACAGATCAAAACAAACTTGTGAACGAACTTAACACTACAAAGTTTGATGGCATTGTAATTGGTGCAGGAATTAGAATCCCTCCTTCTAATTTCATTTTATTAGAAAAAATACTAAATGCTGTTCACGAAAATGCAACCAATTCAAAAATTATTTTTAACACTAGCCCAATAGACACTTTTGAATCTATAAAACGTTGGTTGTAGTCTAATTAAACCAGCCCATAACAGCACATTTGCAATAGGAGGAGATTAGTGCACCGTAGACAGTTTAGTAAATACAGAAACTTCTATGCTCCTCATGAACATTTGTTGTAAAAATCCAGTACATCGCAAATGTGCTTACCTTTTCGAATTATTGTTACCACATCTAGTAAAGTTTTAACTGCATTAAGAAAACTTGCTATTGCAATTAGAAATCTACCTACTACTATTAGAAAACTCGTTACTGCCAAAACTAAAAAAGTAAGTAGTAGCAAAAAAATAAAAGAAAGTAGAAAACACAACTTACACAATGCAATACAAAGTCTGCATAGTAACACTTCTTATCATAAAAAAAAGAAGCCCAACCTTTACAGGTTGGGCTTCACTAAAGAAAGGCGGCGACACGAACGCAGTGACTACGCTGCTCCGATAAAAAAAATAAACCCGTTCTTTTGGGAACGGGTTTACTAAAGAAAGGCGGCGACATACTCTCCCACAAATTTGCAGTACCATCTGCGCAATCGGACTTAACTTCTCTGTTCGGTATGGGAAGAGGTGAGCCCCGACGCAATAACCACCTTAAATTATAAGTCTAAAGTCGAATGTC
>JACMPO010000256.1 GCA_014377455.1 Flavobacterium sp. | reverse complement strand
TGATTAAATGTTCTAATTGAACAATATTTTATTTTTGGTCCAACAGTTAATGCTGTATTACTTGGTAACGTCCATGGTGTAGTTGTCCAAGCAAGTAAGAATGTGTCTTCAGATAAATTTGAAAAAAAAATATCTTCTCGTAATTTTTTGAGTGAATCTTTAGTTATTTTAAATTGCGCTACAACAGTAGTATCTGTAACATCTCTATAACTTCCAGGTTGGTTTACTTCGTGTGAAGATAATCCAGTTCCAGCTTTTGGAGAATAGGGTTGAATTGTATAACCTTTGTAAAGTAAGTTTTTGTTATAAATTTGTTTCAATAACCACCAAACTGATTCCATATATTTGGATTTGTAAGTCACATACGGATCTTGCATATCAACCCAATAACCCATTTTTTCGGTCAGATCATTCCATACGTCGGTGTAACGCATTACAGTTTTTTTGCACGCTTCGTTATATTCTACTATTGAAATGGTTTTTCCGATATCTTCTTTTGTGATTCCCAGTTCTTTCTCAGTTCCCAATTCTACTGGTAAACCGTGTGTGTCCCAACCTGCTTTACGCTTAACTTGAAAACCTTTTTGAGTTTTATAACGACAAAAAATATCTTTAATTGCACGCGCCATAACGTGGTGAATTCCAGGTAATCCGTTTGCCGAAGGTGGTCCTTCAAAAAACACGAACGGTTGGTTGCCTTCACGCGAAGTTATACTTTGTTCAAAAACGTTATTTTCTTTCCAAAATTTTAGAACTTCTGACGCTACTGTTGGCAGGTCAAGTCCTTTGTATTCAGTAAATTTTGTGCTCATTTTGTCGAATTCTTAAATCAGTTTGCGAAAGTAAGGAATAGTTTTCAGTTTTTAGTTTTTGGGTTTCAGTTTTTGGGTTGGTAGTTTGGTTTGCGTTAGGGATAGCAGTGAAAAACCTTTTATGGAATGTAATGGAATAAAAGTTTGAAACGAATAGCCCGACCTGTCATTGCAAGGCACGAAGCAAACAGGGAACGCCCAAAATAAATTTGAAATTAGGAACTAGTTTTTATTTCGAATTCGTTTGTAAAATTTAAATCCGAGGAGAATGAGTATTGAAAACAAAAAGATTCCTAGAACTCCGTAAATCCAGTTGAAGGCATTTTTTAAAATCACCAAAAAAACTACTGCAAAAAGGATAATTGTGGCACCTTCGTTCCATAATCGCATAAAATTTGAGGAATATTTGAATATATTATTTTGCAATTCTTTGTAAATGAACTGGCATTTTATGTGATAAGCTATTAATAACAAGACAAATCCGAGTTTGACATGCATCCACGACATTTGTAACCAACCTGGATTTAATATTAAAAGCCAAACTGCAAAAATTATGGCTAAAACGGCACTTGGCCACGTAATAATGTACCATAAACGATAGGTCATTATTTTATATTGATTTAATAAAATTTCTTTATCGGGAGATGGTTTTTGATTGGCTTCAATTTGATAAACAAACAAGCGTACTATGTAAAAAAGTCCTGCAAACCAAGTAATTACAAATATTAAATGTAATGATTTGATGTATTCGTACATAACTGATATATTTTTATTTTTAAGTTTAATTTCAACACAAAGTTAGCTCATAATTTTTAGAAAATAGACTCAAAAATGGCATTAAAAAGTTTTATTAAACAACAATTTTTCTAAAAAAAGGAAATGTATATCTTTGCATTTCAAAACACAACTCGAACACCATGAAATATAAGAGAATTCTTTTAAAATTGAGCGGCGAAGCACTAATGGGTGACCGACAATATGGAATAGATCCAAAAACGCTTTCAGAATATGCCGACGAAATTAAAAAGATTCATGATTTAGGTGTAGAAATTGCGATTGTTATTGGAGGCGGAAACATCTTTAGAGGTGTTGCCGGTGCGAGTAACGGAATGGATAGAGTACAAGGTGACTATATGGGAATGCTAGCCACGGTTATAAATGGAATGGCGTTACAAGGCGCACTCGAAGAAAAAGGAATGTTAACGCGATTGCAAACTGCATTGAAAATAGAAGCAATAGCAGAACCTTATATAAAACGTAGAGCGGTGCGCCATCTCGAAAAAGGACGCATTGTGATTTTTGGTGCTGGAACTGGAAATCCTTATTTTACGACTGATACTGCCGCAGTTTTGAGAGGTGTTGAGGTGCATGCTGATGTAATTTTGAAAGGAACTAGAGTTGACGGAATTTACTCAGCCGATCCAGAAAAAGATGCGTCTGCAACAAAATTTGACACCATAACCTTTGACGAAGTTATAAAAAAAGGTCTCAACGTAATGGATTCAACAGCTTTTACTTTAAGCCAAGAAAATAAACTTCCCATTGTAGTTTTTGATATGAACAAAAAAGGAAATTTACTCAAAATTTGTGAAGGCGAAAATGTTGGGACTATAGTTACAGTTTAATTTAAAGTAATCAGTCGCAGTTTTCAGATTATAATCTTTTATATTGTGTTTACTAAAAAAACAGAAATTTCAGAAGGAAAAAATATAACAACATGGAAGAAATTGAATTTATAATAGATGAAGCTACCGAATCGATGAATGGTTCTATTGCACATTTAGAAAAAGAATTTTTAAATATTAGAGCAGGGAAAGCTTCTCCAGCGATGTTGGGAAGCGTTTTTGTAGATTATTATGGGTCACAAACTCCGCTATCTCAAGTTGCAAATTTAAATGTTCCAGACGCAAGAACTATAACTATTCAGCCATACGAAAAATCGATGTTGCACCCAATTGAAAAAGCAATTATGGTAGCCAATATTGGGTTTAACCCAATGAATAATGGCGATGTAATAATTATAAATGTTCCCGCATTGACTGAAGATCGCCGAAGAGATTTAGCAAAACAAGCCAAGGCTGAAGCTGAAGATGCTAAAGTTGGAATAAGAAATGCACGAAAAGATGCCAATACTGATATCAAAAAACTTGAAAAAGAAGGTGCATCAGAAGATATTTGTAAAACTGCCGAGGACGAAATTCAGAATTTAACCAACGCTTTTATTAAAAAAATTGATGAAATTTTAATTGCTAAAGAAGCTGAAATTATGAAGGTTTAATCAATAAAAAACGAATTCTATTGAATTTTTATAATTCAAATTCATTTTCAATTCATGCAAAATAAAATATTTCAAGTAGATACTTTTACTGATAAAATTTTTGGAGGCAATCCAGCATGTGTGGTTCCATTAAAGAAATGGTTACCTGACGAAATATTGCTGAAAATTGCATCTGAAAATGCTGTTGCCGAGACCGCTTTTTTTCTAGATCATGGAACTTCATTTCCATTGCGCTGGTTTACTCCAGATATTGAAATGGATTTGTGCGGTCACGCTAGTTTAGCGACTGCTCATGTCCTGAAAACAGTTTTGAAACCGCAGCAAAATACATTCGTTTTTAACACACTTAGTGGTGATTTAATTGTTAATCATAATGCTGATTTATATACTTTAGATTTTCCTACACGAGTTCCAATTCCCGCAGCATTGCCAGAAATAATTAGTCAGGCATTAAGTGTGCAACCGCAATTTGTTCTCAAAGCGCGAGATTATGTTTTGGTATACGAAAAAGAATCTGATGTGAAAAACATTGTAATAAATCGAAACATTTTAAATCAAATAAATCTCGATCCAGGAGGCATTATCATCACTGCAAAAGGTGATAATTCTGATTTTGTTTCCCGTTTTTTTACTTCTCAAGCTTCACTATTTGAAGATTATGTAACTGGTTCGTCGCATTGCTCATTAATTCCCTACTGGAGCGAACGACTTGGCAAAAAACAACTTATGGCTTATCAAATTTCAGATCGTATTGGTCAGTTATTTTGCGAAAATGCTGGTAGCAGAGTTCTTATTTCAGGTAAAGCAATTACCTATTCGGAAGGAATTTTTTATACTGAATAACAAATCGGTATTTATTACGTTTTTCATAAGTAACATTATGTTTTTATGGTATTTTTGTACCACTTCTAATCAAAATTTTTAATGAAGTATTTCTGGGCTTTTTTGTTTGTTTTTTTAGGTCAATTTGTTTTTTCTCAAAAAATAATGCAAGGTCAAATTCTTGACTTTGATACCAATGTTCCTATTGCATTTGCAAAAATTTCATATAATAACAAAACCATTTCATCTGACTGGGAAGGAAAATTTAACCTAGAGATTAAAGACGATAAACAACCCATTTTATTTTTTTATAAAGGGTATTTTGATAAAAAATATTATTTTACAGTAGGTGCAAAAAACTTATTGATAAAAATGACGTCGGACAATTCACTGCAAGAGAAAGAAATTTATTCTGAAAATATTGTAAATACAATTATTAAAAAAGTAGGTGAAAACAAATCGAAGAATCAACCTGAAAGAGCATTTAAAACATTTGAATATAAAAATTATGAATATCTGTTGGTAACAGCAAATCCTGATTCGATTTCTCCTAAGATAGATACTGTTTACAAAAGAAATTTATTAGGAAAAACCAAATTTACACTTGATTCAGTAAACTATAAATTTAAAAAAATACTAGAAAAACAACACGTTTATCAAACTGAAAAAGTAAACCAAATTCAGTATAACGGTAAAGTTACAAAGGAAACCATTATTGCAGCAAGAATGGCTGGTTTTAAACAACCTTTGTACGAATATTTAGGATTAAACTTAGTATCTTACTCATTGTATGATAATAAGTTACAAATTTTAGAAATTCCAATTGAAAATCCCATTTCAAGTTATGGGAGAAAATTATTTGTTTTTAAACTAATCGATACTGTAAAAGTCAACGGAAGAAGTGTTTACAGAATTTATTTTCAACCAAAAAAATTAAAATCCAATCGATTGCGTGGCTTGTTGTACGTAGATGCTGAAAATTATGGAATTGCAAAAGCTTTTTACCGAATTTATGGAATTATCAATGTAAATGCAACTTACACATTCAACTATTTAAAAAATGAAAAATTATGGTTTCCCGAAAAACGAAAAATCATAGTAGTAAAAGGAAATAACTCTGAAGATATAAATATTCTTGGTGGCACTATAAAATTTAATTCAAGCCTTGAAAAACTCAAAAAAGATGCTTCAGATCGTGTTTATTTAAAATTAGAATCAACACCTTATGATATAAAAATAAATGAATCAGAAATATTTGAGCATCCGCAAATAAAAATTGATGCTCAAAATGTTAGTAATTCAAAACCAGATTCTTATTGGAATAATATCAAAAAAGATACTGTTGATAAAAGAAAAATTAGAACATATACAAATCTTGACAGTCTATCGATGGCTGGAAATATTGAAAAGAAATTGCTTTTTGGGCGAAAAGTATTCAATGGTTATTTGCCCATAAGTTATGTAGATATCGATTTAAAAACACTTTTAAAATATAACAATTACGAAGGTTTTCGTTTAGGAATAGGTGGCGTAACTAATTCAAAATTATCCAACAATTACAAAGTGAGTTTTTATGGTGCTTACGGATTAAAAGATCAAAAAATAAAATATGGAATTACACCATCGTTTCTGTTAGATAAGAAAACAAATACTTGGATAAGTGCTTCATATTCAAATGACATAAACGAAATTGGACAAATTCAATTTGCAACCGAACCACGACGATTTAAAATTTATGATCCACGACCAATAAATATTTCTACTTTTTATAATAATAAATTGTTTTCAGGTTTTATGGAGAGTAAATATTTTGCCAAAACCGATACTTATTTTGGAATTTCCAGAAGTGAAGTAACGCCACTTTTTGATTATACTTATGTTTTAAATGGCAATGAATATTCCCATTACACTATTACTGCAGCCCAATTTGCAATTCAGTGGAATCCGTTTAGTACCATCATGCAAACCACATCGGGACGATTGGAAATTAACAAACAGTTTCCAAAGTTTTCATTACAATTTACGCAAACTTTACCTCAAATATTGGGCAACGACTTTATGTTTTCGAAGGTAGATTTAAAAATTGTTCACGAAATTCCTTATTTATCTGGACAAAACACTGCGTTTACATTACAAGGAGGTTTAGCAAGTGGCAACATTCCGCTTACCCATTTATATAGTATAGCGCCAAATAATTTAAATAGAGAATCGTTATTTAAACGGATTACTTTTGCGTCAAAAAACGGTTTTGAAACCATGTTTTTTAATGAGTTTTTCTCTAGCCGTTATGTTAGCTTTCAAGTGCGACATACTTTTAACAAAGTAAAACTTGCTTATAAAATTAAACCGCTACTTTCAGTAGTTACACGTTTAGCCTTTGGAGCTATCGATGCGCCACAACAGCATGCAGGATTTGAATATAAAACTTTAGATAAGGGTTTTTTTGAAAGTGGTGTCGAAGCCAACCAAATTTTTAAAGGTTTTGGACTTATAGGGTTTGTGAGATATGGACCTAATAGTTTGCCTAATTTTACTGATAATATTTCAGTAAAACTTAGCTATGTGTTTGACTTAGGGTTTTAGTGGTATTGATTTGACAATTTACGGTTTAATAATCAATACAGAAGGCACCGTACTCAACCAAACACTTTGAGAATCAACTAATTTTTTCCAGCTTTCTAACGATATCATCATCAAATCTTGCTTGGCTAAAAAACCAGCTTTCATTTTGTTTTCGGTCAAAATTGAAATATTTTTTGGATAGTTTTTTTCTAAATTTTCAATGGCATTTTCTATAGTAAAATTATTTTTTACCTGTTCGTCAATATCTAAAACAGTAATAATTGAATCGCTATTGTAAATTAATTTTTGAGCATAATCAATTAAAAAAGCATCTTCTTTAGCAAAAATAGGTACAAAAACTTCCTTAACAACGCTCAATTCCTTATCTATTAAAATCCCAAGAGGTGTTTTGCTTTTTGAAATTATAAGTCGTGTTCGATCATCAAAAGGGGAATTTTGAAACAATCCTTCTTTCCCAGTAAATTTATCCAATAATCGCTCTGGATTGATAATTCGAGTGGTAAATCCTAAAACTTTACCCAG
>JACMPO010000046.1 GCA_014377455.1 Flavobacterium sp. | reverse complement strand
GCTTCTTCAATCGTGTTGAGTTGTATACTACTACTGGACATTGATTTGTATGTTTTTTTTGAAAAATCTAGAAAATAACTTTTGAATAGGATCGGTAATTACATCAAATGAAATAGTGCCCCCTATGTCTTTTATTGCTCTGTAAGTTAATAATATTGCTAAAGGTGTTAAGATAAGAGATGACATCCAAACACCCAAAAATGCTGGCATACCATTTTCTTGAGCTACTCGTTTCCCAAAAGTATTAATGAAATGGAAAATAATAAATATCGTAACCGCAAAAACTATTGGTAAACCCAAACCGCCTTTTCTAATTATTGCACCTAAAGGAGCACCAATAAAAAACATTAATAAACACGAAAAAGCAATCATAAATTTATCATACAATGCTATCCAATGACTGTTGATATTTTTTTGCTTTGCATCCATTTCAATAATGGAACTGTCTATAGAAAAATTGGTGTTATCAACATTGCTTGATGCAATTTTTAAAATATAATTTTGTCTATCTTTATTTAAATCTTTCAAAAGATCTGGACTAAATGTAATTTTATCTTTATCTGGTGGAATGTAAGATATGTTATTCATCCCAACACGCTGATATAGATTTATCGAATTGGAAACCACATCCTTTTTTATCGATTTGTTTAAAGAATCTAGAGTAAACCCTAATTCGTGAATATTTTGCATGGTGCTGGTATTGGAAATATCAACATTTTCCATGTTGGTTTTATTCAGTTTCGATAAATCAATATTGATTACATCTTTTTTAAATGTTGCTTTCGCAAATGGAATTTTGGCGCGGTCTTCATATTTTGAGGGAATGATATCTTCGTAATAATTTCCATCTGTTAAAACTAACTTTAAAATATTAGAAGACTTACTACTAACTAATTCCCCTTTTTGAGATTTTATAACGGTTGTATTTCCTCCTCCATTTTCCATTTTTTTATGAATAGTCACACCAGATAAAAAATTTCCATTCTCTCCCGATTTTTTGTCAACTTTAATTGCGTAACTCCCAATAGTACTAAACTGACCTTCGGAAATTGCCATAGCAGGCTGTACTTGTGCAATATTCCTCCTGAAATTAATAAACTTAAATTCAGCATACGGAATTACATTATTTGCAAAAATAAAAGATATCAAACTCAATATTAAAATAAAAATAGTAAGACTTTTCATGGCCCGTTGCAACGAAATTCCTGCAGACTTCATAGCGGCAAACTCATAGTTTTCAGACAAACTTCCAAACGTCATTATTGACGAAAGTAATACAGATAAAGGAAGTACAAGTGGAATTATTCGAGGCATGGAAAACAAAAGGAATTTGCAAACCAGAAGTAAGTCTAAATCTTTTCCTGCTAGCTCCGCGATAAAGAGCCATACCGTTTGCAAAATGAATATAAAAAACAAAATTACAAATACCGTAGTAAATGTAATTAAGAATGTTTTTAATAAATATTTATCGAGTATTTTCACTTCAATTTAATCTAACTTGTTGATGTAGTATTTTGGATACTTACTAGCTACAAATGTAAATTGATTTTTTGATAACGGTTGATTGGTTTTAAAAGAATTAACAGTCAATGTAGTTTTGGTTCCGTTTTTACCAATTTCTATAAGATTATAGATGGTCTTGGTTTGAATATCAATTCCTAACAATATTTCTTTTCGCTGATCTTTTGAACTTACAGGAGTTAACTTTATATACTGTATTTTGCGTCCTTTTAGATCTTGTAGAATATCCCAAAAAAACTTATATCCGGTATTGAAAAAAGTAAGCATTTTTGATGGTGTAATTGCTTTTTCATCTGAATCATTTACACTAGAAACTGTAACTTCTTCATCTTCTGGAACAATTGTGTAGGTTTTTTTGCCATCATAAATTTTAGTAACACCCATAAAATTTAATACATACTTATTCCCTTCCAGAGTTACATTTCCCTTACTATCCTGATTGATATTCTCTTTAGCATTATTCAAAGTGTACTTAAAGTCTATAGCTATATTGTCGTAACTTTTTATCTTTTTAGTAACATCATCTAGTAAATCTTTAGCTTTTTTATCTTGTGCATTAGTAAAACCAATAAAAAAAATAAAGAAAATTGAAAGTAAATTTTTCATGTTAATCAGTTGATTCATTATTTAAAAAATGTTCTAAAGAAACTAAATCAGAGATATTTACACCTCTAGCTTTACTTCCTTCAAAAGGACCTACAATTCCCGCTGCTTCTAGCTGATCAATCAACCTACCTGCACGATTATAGCCCAATTTCAATTTTCTTTGCAATAATGATGCCGAACCCTGTTGTGCAGTTACAATTATTTCTGCTGCTTCTCTAAATAAGGTATCTCTTTCAGAAATATCCATGTCTAATTTTAACGAACTTCCCTCCTCACCTACATATTCTGGTAATAAATAAGCCGTTGGATATGCCTTTTGTGAACCTATAAAATCTACAATTTTTTCAACTTCTGGTGTATCTACAAAAGCACACTGAACTCTAACTAAGTCATTTCCGTTTGAAAATAATAAATCTCCTCGACCTATAAGTTGATCTGCTCCACCAGAATCTAAAATGGTACGTGAATCAATTTTTGAGGTTACTCTAAATGCTATTCTGGCTGGGAAATTTGCTTTAATCATACCCGTTATAACATTTACCGATGGACGTTGGGTTGCAATAATTAAATGAATTCCAATAGCTCTGGCAAGTTGCGCTAATCTGGCAATAGGTAATTCTACTTCTTTTCCCGCAGTCATTATCAAATCGGCAAACTCATCAACAACTAAAATGATATACGGCAAAAATCGATGTCCGTTTTCAGGATTTAATTTTCTGTTTTTAAACTTTTCATTGTACTCTTTTATATTACGAACCATCGCATCTTTTAATAGCGAATATCGGTTGTCCATTTCAATGCAAAGTGAGTTTAATGTATTGATAACCTTTGCATTATCTGTAATAATAGCATCTTCATTATCAGGCAATTTAGCTAAATAATGCCGTTCTATTTTATTAAATAATGTAAGTTCGACCTTTTTTGGATCAACCAATACAAACTTAACTTCGGCAGGATGTTTTTTATATAATAATGATGTTAAAACTGCGTTCAATCCAACCGATTTTCCTTGTCCTGTAGCACCAGCCATTAATAAATGGGGCATTTTTGCTAAATCAACTACAAAAGTTTCATTTGAAATTGTTTTTCCTAGTGCGATAGGAAGTTCCATTTCAGCTTCTTGAAATTTTGCAGAAGCAATGACGGTTTTCATGGGAACCATCGTAGGATTTTTATTGGGAACTTCAATACCAATGGTTCCTTTTCCTGGAATTGGTGCAATAATTCTTATTCCTAATGCTGCAAGCGATAACGCAATATCGTCCTCTAAACTTTTAATTTTAGAAATTCTGATTCCTGCTTCTGGAACAATTTCATATAAAGTTACAGATGGGCCAACAGTAGCTTTAATTTGAGCAATATCAATTTTGTAATTACGAAGCGTTTCTACAATTTTATTCTTGTTTTCCTCAAGTTCTTCCTGATTAATGGTTATTCCAACCGAGGAATAATCTTTTAATAAATCAATTGTAGGAAACTTATAATTAGATAAATCTAATTTTGGATCAAATAATCCAAAATCAGCTACCAGTCGAGATGCCAAATTTTCCTCTACAATATCCTCTTCTTTAGCTTTTTCTATTACAAACTCTTCTTCTTTGCCCGTATGATTTTCATGATTATTAACAATTTCCTTGGGACTATCTAAATCTTCATTTGCAGTAACTTCAAAAGATAGGGGTTTGTTTTTTAATGTTGGTTCTAGCTCAATTTCCGAATAACTAGAAATGGTAGGCTTCATTTCCTCTTTATTTATTTCAAATTGAGACGTGGGTTTTGATTTTTTTTGTACTAAATCAAAATCTGATTCTTCTTCATCTACAGCAAATTCCTCTAATATATATCCGTTTCCATTTTCAGCTACCGAACCTTTCATTGCTTCTAAATCGCTATTAAAATCTTTCTTTTTACTTTCAAAAAATGCTTTTATAGTATCGGGAGAAATTTTTATTTTAAATATTAAATAAATAATTAAACCAAAAATTAAAACAAGTAACGTTCCAATTTTTCCAATATAATCTTGAAAAAATAAATTCATTTCATATCCAATGACACCGCCAAGTTCAGGCAAATTTGTAAAGAAAAAACCAAACAGAATTGATAAAACGATGATGGCAAATAAATCCCAAAACCAAGTCGACTTTAATTTCTTTAAGGGTAAATTCAAAACTAAAAATGCTCCTGTAACAAAAAATAGTTTTACAAAAAGAAATGATGCCGCACCAAAACCCTGATAAATAAACTTATTCGCTAAATAGGAACCCATTTTACCCAACCAATTGTAGGCAATTTCATTACGATCAGCAAGATTTTCTAGACTACTTTGGTCTGCTTTACCGTGAATAAAAAAAGATACAAACGCAACTAATAAACCTATTGAAAACAAAACAAAAATACTACCTATGAGAATTTTTACTTGTCGTTTACTTTTCCAAATCTTAACTTCATCCGAAGCTATTTCTTTTTTGGATTGTGAATCTTTTTTAGTGGATTTTGCCATTTGAATTTGAGATAGATACTATAAAAATAGCAATTTAATTTTTAAAAAATTACAGCTTTGGAATATAAATCAAACAGCCAATACTCAGTGCAGTAAGTGCCGCAAAAAAAACAGCTCCTGCAGCAATATCTTTTATAAAACCAATACTTTTATGAAATTCTGGATGAATAAAATCTGCAATTTTTTCTACCGCTGTATTAAGACCTTCAACACTTAAAACCAATCCTATTGAAAAAATTTGCATCATCCATTCGTAACGATCTATTTTAAAGTAAAAACCAGCAATTGTAAGCAATACGGCTAAGGTTGATTGAACCATTACACTATGCTCAGTAGTGATTAATTTGATCATACCTTTGAGGGCAAAACCGACACTTTTAAAACGACCAGAAAGAAAAGTATTGTCCTTTTGAAATTCCATAATATAACTTAAAGTGAAGCTAATGCTTTGTCATAATCAGGTTCATTTCCAATTTCAGAAACAAGTTCTGTATATTTTACAACGCCATTTTCATCAATAACAATTACAGCTCTTGCATGTAAACCACTAAATATACCTTCAATTATTTCTAATCCATAGTGTTTACCAAAATTTCCAGTATTAAAATCAGATAAAGTTTCAACATTTAAAAGTCCTTCAGCGCCACAAAATCGATTTTGAGCAAAAGGTAAATCGCGTGAAATACATAAAACTTTTGTATTTTCAAGACCAGACGCTTTGGTATTAAAAGTTCTGACAGATGCCGCACAGACTCCAGTATCAACGCTCGGAAAAATATTTAAAACTAATTTACTTCCAACATAATCAGTTAGTGAAACAGAAGATAAATCGGTTTTTTTTAAACTAAATTCTGGTGCTTTTGTGTCTGTTTTTGGCAATTCACCGTTTGTATTTATCGGATTTCCGCCAAGTGTAATTGTAGCCATTTAATAAGTTTTTAGGATTTCAAAAGTAATAAAAATAATTAGCAAATTAGAAATTAAGCAATAGTAAAAATAACTTCAATAAACTTGCTACATTGATTGTTTTATCGTAATATTGCAATATATATATAATGAATTATGGGAGTTTCTAAAACAGCATCTTTTTCAGACTATCAAAATGAATTATCAATACTATTCAAAGCGCTTTCTCATCCTGCTCGAGTAGCAATTATCGAGTATTTATTAAAAGTTGATAAATGCATTTGTGGCGATATTGTACATGAATTGCCACTTGCACAACCCACAATTTCACAACATTTAAAAGAACTAAAAAATGCTCGAATAATTAAAGGAACCATTGAAGGTACAGCAATTTGTTATTGTATTGATACGGACACTTTAAAAAAATTTGAAGACTATTTCTCAATGATATCGAATAAACTTAAATTAAAATGTTGTTAGATTATAATTCAATCAGTCTCAAAATATTAAAAAAAACAAAAATATGAAACTTTCAGAATTTAAAAACCAATTAGAAAAAATCTCAGAATTGACATTTTTTTTGCCTAATGGAACAAAAGTTCCTTCACATTTTCACATTACTGAAGTGGGAATGATTACAAAACAATTTACAGATTGTGGCAATACTTTTAGAACTACAAAAAATGCATCGTTACAACTTTGGACTTCTGTTGATTTTGATCATCGATTGGAACCCAAAAAAATAGTTCAAATTATTGAATCAACAGATGCTTTATTTAATGGAGAAGACTTAGACATCGAAATAGAATATCAACAAGAAACTATTGGAAAATATGGTTTGGACTTTATAAACAACCAATTTGTATTGACAAATACAAAAACCGATTGTTTGGCTAAAAACAACTGTGGCATTGTTGAAAAAGTAAAAGTGAATCTGAGCGAATTAGCAACAAAATCAAATAGTTGCAGTCCAGGAAGTAATTGCTGTTAACATGAAAAAGTTGTTTTTAAAATATAAAAAATTAATTGTAATAACAATTTCGATTACTGTTTTACAATTAATTTGGGGATTTGATCCAAAATTTTGTATCATCAATATTATTTGGATTTTTGTGTAATTTAAATTAAAAAAATGTTTGAAAATATAACAAAATCTATTGATGAATTAAATACAAATTCAATTCAATTGAGTCGAAAAATTATTCTGCAACCTTTGATAGATGCTATTCAGGATAGAGTGAATCAAAATAAAACAGTGCGCTTAAATTTTATTTGTACACACAATTCGCGTCGCAGTCACTTTTCACAAATTTGGGCACAAACTTTGTCATTTTTCTATCAAATCCCAAATATCACTTGTTATTCTGGTGGATCAGAAGTTACAGCATTATTTTCTACAGTTACAAAAACATTTAAATCTCAAGGATTTTTTATTGATAATATAGCAGATGGCGATAATCCAATTTATATTATAAAATATGCCGATAATGAACCAGCAATTCTAGGATTCTCAAAAAAATACGATTCAAATTTTAATCCTAAAAATGATTTCATTGCAATTTTAACTTGTTCTAATGCAGATGAAGCGTGTCCATTTATTGTTGGTGCTTCAAAACGAATTCCTATTACGTATAAAGATCCAAAAGCTTATGATGAATCGGATTTACAGATTGAAAAATATCTTGAAAAAAGCAATGAAATTGCAACAGAACTGAAATATGTTTTTTCTCAAATTATCCTAAATTAATTCGGTATGAAGTGAAATTTTATCGTGAAGTCACAAATTTTAAACACTAAGTTTATATATTTGTTTCTGATACTTTTACGATAATATAAATTCTATTTCACAAACCATTTATGAATTTTTCCAATTTATTCCGAAAAAAGACCGTTCGAGATATTCTCAAACAAGTAGAAAAAAATGAAGCTGATGGACATAATTCACTTGGAAAACACTTAACTGCTAGAGATTTAACTGCATTTGGAATTGCTGCTATTGTTGGTGCTGGTATTTTTTCAACTATTGGAAAAGCAAGTTTTGATGGTGGTCCAGCAGTTATATTTCTTTTTTTATTTACAGCTATTGCATGTGGTTTTGCTGCTTTTGCTTACGCAGAATTTGCCTCAATGGTTCCCGTTTCTGGAAGTGCTTATACCTATTCGTATGTTGCTTTTGGCGAAATTATAGCTTGGATTATTGGTTGGGCTTTAATCATGGAATATGCTATTGGCAATATAACCGTTGCCATTTCGTGGAGCGATTATTTTACAGGTTTGCTCGAAAGTTTCGGCATTCATTTGCCACAATGGATTCAAATGGATTATTTATCAGCATCTAAGGGTTTTGACGAAGCAACTGCACTTATGAGAGGTGGAAAATCGTTCGAAAATTTATCCAATAGCTTGCAAGAAGCGCACACAGCTTGGACAACGGCTCCAACTATTGGTTCTTTTCATTTTGTTGCAGATATCCCAGCTTTGTTTATTATTGTTTTGATTACGGCATTAGTTTATCGAGGTATGAAGGAATCTCGAAATGCGAGTAACTTGATGGTTGTAGTTAAATTGTGCATCATTTTATTAGTTATCGCAGTTGGTATTGGATATATTGATACCGCAAATTGGAAACCTTTTGCGCCTAATGGTGTGGGTGGAATTCTTAAAGGAGTTTCGGCAGTGTTTTTTGCTTATATTGGTTTTGATGCTATATCTACAACTGCAGAAGAATGTAAAAATCCACAACGTGATTTGCCAAGAGGTATGATGTGGGCAATTATAATTTGTACCGTTTTATATATTGTCATCGCTTTAGTTTTAACAGGTATGGTAAGTTATTCCGATTTAAATGTTGGTGATCCACTAGCTTTTGTATTTGATAAATTACATTTAAAATGGATGTCGTGGATTATAGGTGTAAGCGCAGTTATTGCAATGGCATCTGTTTTGTTGGTATTTCAAATGGGGCAACCTAGAATATGGATGAGTATGAGTCGCGATGGATTATTGCCAAAGCGATTTTCTAAAGTTCATCCTAAATATAAAACTCCATCTTATGCTACAATAGTAACGGGTTTTGTAGTTGCGATTCCTGCTTTATTTTTAAACCTTACCATGGTTACCGATTTGTGTAGTATTGGAACCTTATTTGCCTTTGTACTAGTTTGTGCTGGAGTTTTAGTTTTGCAAAATAAACCTGATATTCCGAGAGGTAAGTTTAAAACTCCTTACGTTAATTCAAAATATATTTTTCCAGTTTTGCTACTTATTGGAATAGGAGTTTCAATGACTAAATTTCAAAAAAATACAATGGCTTTTGTGACCAATGAAAAGCGAATTAATAATCCTGCAACAATTGTAACATCATTAAACGTTAAAGAAAATAAAGCTGTGACAAATTTTATAGCAAATCAAGTTTCTAAAGATACTATTGATTTAGAGCATGAATTGAACACGTTTTTAGAAAAAGATGAAACAAAATACGATTCTTTAGTTAGTAATTTACCCATTTCAGATTCTAAAAAATACGAAAGTGGTTTTAGTTTGTTTAAACACAAAATTCCCATGTGGATTTTTTTAATTGCTTTGATTTGCTTTGCTATTTGGTCTTGGAAACAAAATTTATCGCTAATTCCACTGCTAGGTTTAGTAAGTTGTCTTTACATGATGGCGGAATTGAGCATTTGGAATTGGATTTATTTTACTTGTTGGTTGCTTATTGGTTTGTGTATTTATTTTGGCTTTAGCTACAGAAATAGCAAATTAGGAGTAGCAAAAACTTTGTAAAATGGTTAAAGGAAAAAATGTAGTATATTTCTCTGTTTTATTAACACTATTACTATTCTCATTTGTACTAAGCATCAGTTTGGGTCAAGTTTCCATTCCTTTTAAAGAAGTTGTGAAAAGTCTAGTAGGAGTCAATATTTCCAAAGAAACTTGGTATTATATTATTCTTCATTTCAGACTTCCTAAAGCTATTACTGCGATTTTGGTTGGTGTAGGTTTGTCGGTTTCAGGATTGTTAATGCAAACCTTATTTAGAAATCCACTGGCTGGACCTTATGTTCTAGGATTAAGTTCTGGATCCAGTCTTGGAGTTGCATTTGTAATTCTTGGAGCAGGAGTTTTACCATCAGTTTTATCGCCATTTTTAATATCGCCTTACGGAATAATTTTAGCTTCGTGTTTGGGCAGTTTTGCGGTTTTATTGCTAGTATTATTAGTATCTAACAAGCTTAAAGATACCATGACAATTTTAATTGTCGGTTTGATGTTTAGTAGTTTCACAAGTGCCATTGTATCTATTTTGACTTATTTTAGTACTGCATCTGAATTGCAAAAATTCACTTTCTGGAGTATGGGAAGTCTTGGAAATTTAACTTGGCTAAATATTTCTATCTTGACAGTTTGCGTTTGCATCGGACTTATTTTAAGTTTATTTTCTATAAAATCCTTAGACGCCTTACTTTTAGGAGAAAATTATGCGAAAAGCTTGGGTTTAAATTTAAAACAATCCCGAAAAATAATTGTTTTCGCAACCAGTATTTTGGCTGGAAGTATTACTGCATTTGCTGGACCAATTGCATTTGTAGGACTTGCGGTGCCACATTTATCAAAACTAATGTTTCAAACAAGTAATCATAAAATACTGTTTTGGAGTACGATTTTAATTGGAGCAATTATAATGCTCTTTTGCGATATGATTTCTCAAATGCCAGGTTTCGATTTTACGTTACCAATAAATGCCATTACATCTATTTTTGGTGCGCCAATAGTGATTTGGTTAATTGTAAGAAGAAAAAGTTTTTAGCAATTATTTTCTAACTAAATATGAATAAAAATATACTTTCTACTTTAAATTTATCTATTGGATACACCTCTAAAAAAGGTAAAACGCTAATTGCCGAAAATTTAAATTTGAATTTGAATAGTGGGAAATTAATATCCTTAATTGGTGCAAACGGAATTGGAAAATCTACTTTATTAAAAACGTTAACGGGGATTATAAAACCTATTTCGGGAACTGTATTATTAAACGACAAAAATATTCAAAACTATCAATCGTCAGAACTTGCGCAAAATTTAAGTTTAGTTTTGACCGAAAAATTACCACAAAGTAATCTGACCGTTTTTGAATTAATAGCCTTAGGAAGACAACCATATACTAATTGGATTGGAACGCTTTCAAAAGTAGATTTAGATAAAATTTCTGAGGCAATGCAACTCACCCAAATTGAATCTCTTCAACAAAAAAAATATTTTGAAATAAGCGATGGACAACTACAAAAAGTATTGATTGCTAGAGCATTATCTCAAGATACACCTTTAATAATTTTAGATGAACCAACAACTCATTTAGATTTATTTCACAAAGTATCCGTTTTTAAACTTTTAAAAAAACTGGCTTCAACTACAGATAAATGTATTTTGTTTTCAACTCATGATATCGATTTAGCCATTCAACTATCTGATGAAATGATTGTTATGACTGAGGATTTTATTGTACAAGATGAACCTTGTAATTTAATTTCAAAAGGAATATTCAATACTTTATTTAAAGACGAAAATATAGTTTTTGATAACTTGAAAGGAAAATTTGTAATTAAATAATTGATGTTTTAATTTGATTTACAAGCAGTTCTTAAAGCAAATCCTTGCGTAAATGGCAAAATATCAAAAGTTTGCGAATGAACGCCAATTGCTTTAGTATCACCTTGCGAAAAATCGATAGCACCATCACGACGCGTTACGGTCATTAAAAATTGTAACGCTCTATTTTTAGATTCCAAACTTCGTTCTGATATTGTTTTTTCTGAACTTACATTTGCCAAAAACCAAGCTAAAGTTGCCGTGGTAGATGAATCTGCTTGTGCTTCTGGACTTGAAACTATCCAATTCCAGCTTCCGTTTGGATTTTGAAATTTCATAATTGTATTTGCAAAAGCGATCACAGAATTTGTTAAAATAACTTTTTCGGGATGGTCATTTGGTAATTCTTTCCATGAATCGATAAGCCCAATAGCGTACCAACCCAAACCTCTTCCCCAACCAAATAAACCAACGGGCATTTTGCTATCAATTCGATAGGTATGACAAGGCAAAAACAAATCTTTAAACATCCCATTTTGATTGAAACTTGTAATTTGCTTTATACCTAAATCAATTGCAACTTCATTTTTAAATAGTTTTCCGTAAGTGATTAAAAAGGGACAAATAAAACCAATAGTATCAACATATCTGTAGTTTTTCATGGATTTTCGGTATTGCGCAGTTCCATCTTCTCCAATTAAATTTTGAACTAAATTCCACATTGCATCATATGCCGGTTTATTTTCCTGATGATTAATCCAATCTACATTTAAAATTGCATACGCTAAAATTACACCATCAATTTCTGTGGGAGTTTTTACCCAATTACCATTTGCAATTTTAGATTTTATGAATAAATCGATATTCTTTTTAATTTGCAAATCAAAAGTTTTTTTATAGTTTTCATATAAACCTAATAACAATGATGCTTCCTGCCAATGTTGAATGGCATCACGTTTGAAATTTCCTCGCAAAATATCTAAAATTATAAATCGAGTATTATCAGTAAGTTTTATTGTTGGAGTTTTTTTAAGCCAATGACAGGATTTCGTTAAAATCTCCTTTTCCCAAATGGTAATTGAATCATATCTGCCAATGTGAATTCGACTTTGCCATGTATTGAAATGTATAAATAAATCTATCAGAAAAACTAGAAGTAGAATAAAGATTGCAAAAATTAAAACGTAGTTAAGCAACATAATGTTTATTTAGGTTTACAAAAAACTTTGGGTAAGTTTAGTATTATTCGACTTTAAGAAAATCAAAAATCTCTATTCCAAATTGAGAATTTATGGTGTGAATGCCATGATATTCTGGGGCTGGAAAAATTGCTTTATTGTATTCTTCTTCATAATTTTCAATACTTAATTCAATTATTTCATTTAAAACTATGTTAGCTCCATAAAATTTTGAACAGTTCTGAGCTGGTCTGAATAATTTACCATTTTTTTTGAAAATTGCACCAGCACCTCTGGAGCGACTTGAATCAGTACAAATTGGATTTTGTTTGTGTGATAGCCATTGATTACTGTCTAAATTTTTAGAATAATACAAATAAAGCGCATCATTATTATCATACTCATAATCCTCAACTTTGTTGGCAAACAACCAATAATATTCGTTGTGATAAACCCAAACTGCATCAACCAGTTTACAATTATCGATTATTGTTTTATGAAAACTCCATTCAAAAGGAAACAAAGTTGCTTTGTATAGTGACAAACTATTTTTCTCTGAATTTTCAGGAAGCATGTAAAAGCCATCGTTATGATAAAAAACATTTGGAAATGAAAAGTGGGTATCATCTTTGAAAATTGTTTTTTTAAGTTCTATATTGAAACTTTCGTCAAGCTGGACACAAGCAATTTCACCAAGATTAGTAGTCTTATTTAACTCTTCAAAAAAAACAAAATGTTTATTATCTCTTGAAATCAAAAATGGATCTGCCCAAAAAGAATGTTCAGGTTGATTTAAAAATAAATATCCTTTTGATTCTTCTTTAAGAGCAATTTTCCAATTTTTTTCAGGTTTATTAATTTTCCTTTTAATTATAGTAACTACAAGTCTTTTGTAATAAGCAATTATTCGAATTGAATGAAAATTTACTTCATATTTTCGATTTTTAACAATTTCAAATTCGTTTGGATTATTTAAAAATTTGATGAAACTCAATTTCTGAAACCAAAAATATTTTTCTATACTATTTACTAATCCAGTTTCTAAATTAATGGTCATGTTAGAAATAAATTTCCAATCAGAACTCGCTTTAAGCTTAAGCGAAAAAATTATAGGTATACTTCTTTTTACTGATAATTTATAATTGATTATTTTTTCTTTATCATAATCAAATTGTAGTAATCCTATTTTTGCTTTATTTTCATAAAACGAATAATCATTTTTCTTATTATTAGAAAAAATTATATAATCATAGATTGATAAACTGTCTTTTTTAAGAACAAAGACGAGATTTGTATTTTCAATTTTAGATAAATTTGTTTTTTCAAAGGGCGATTTTTTGTAAGATTTAAAACGAATATCTAAAGGTTTGATGAATTGTAGTGTTTTATCAAATTTAGTAGTAAAAGATATTTTTTCTACAAAAACTTCAATAATAACTAAAGGAAAAGAAATTAACGTACTAACAATTGATTGATGGATGTATTCCTCAACATTTAAATCGTTAACTATCCAAAGAATCCTATTCACGGCACTATTTTGAACAAATGTAGTGATAACTATTTGAAATAATTATGATTTTATTAACAAATTATAAAAATTTTCAATTTCATTTTCTGTCCCAAAATCGTACTTATTTAATTCTGCTGAAAACTGATTTCTTAAATTTAAATCAGAAATTAACATTTCTAAATTTTCAGCTATCGATTCGGGATTCATTGAAGCTATAAGTCCGTTTTTACCATGTTCAATATGTGACTTTGCTACATTAAAATCCGTCAGGACTATTGGTTTTGTCAAAATTTTTGCCTCTTGAATTACAATACCAAATCCTTCAAATCGAGCAGTATGCAGAAAAATATCAGCTTTTTTTAGATATGGATAATGATTTTCTTTTATTCCTACAAATTTAATTTTATCATGTAATCCATATTCTATAACTTTAGCTTTTAAATTATTTTCTTCCTCGCCTACTCCAAGAATAATCCAATGAAATAAAATTCCTTTCGAATGAATTATTTTAAGTGCATCAAGAGCTAAATCGTACCCTTTTTGGTACGATAGTCGTCCTACAGAAACAATATTAAACCCTGTTGGAATATCATGTACTACTTCGTCAGCAAGTTTTCTAATTGTTTTAGATGCGATAATACTTTTTATAATTTTAAATTTATCTTTAAATTCAGGGAAATTTTGAACTAAAATAGTGTTACTTTCTTGCGAATCTTGTGCTATAAAATCTAGTTTTGAAAAGTAACGTGCATCAATTGTTTTATCCATTTGCAATTTATTATAATCATTCATAATAAATCCAATTTTTATTTTTGCATCAACCTTATCAACTACAAAATAATTAGGTGTTTTTTCTAAAAAACCAATAGCAACGTCATATTTTTTGGGAAGTTTAGACATTGAATTTCGTAAATACTTCCACATTTTTTGCTCGACAACCGCATTAATAGTTTCATTTTTAAAAACAAATGCAGCACCAATTCGGTTTATAATAGTATTGAAATTAAATTTTTTAAGATTCTCAACTATTGCCTTTTTAATGGGCATATCAAAATACTTATATCGATCTGGCTCTGAGAGAAGTGTAACTTGTTCGGGAATTTGATTTAAAAAAAGTCCTTCTTGTTTAAACAATAGCAAGTCCACATTATATCGTGAATAATCAAAAGTTTGTAACAACGAAATCAACGCTTTTTCTGCACCTCCACAATTGAGATTATTAACAACAAATAATATCTCTTGTTTATGATTACTCATTTATTAAATCATAAAGTTTGTTTATTTCTGATTCAGTCCCGTATGAATTTTTAGATAAATTAGTACTTATTTGATTTTGTAAATCTTTATTTTGCAATAACTTAGTAATTTCATCTGCGATAGATTTTGGATTCATCTCAGCAATAATTCCAGTTTTAAATGATTCTATTTGATCTTTAGCAGAATCAAAATTTGTGACAATTACTGGCTTACCTAATATTTTTGCTTCTTCTACTGCCATTGATTTTCCTTCATATCTTGATGGTTGCACATATATAGTACATTCTTTTATGTAAGGATACGGATTTTGTTTTAATCCAATCAAGAAGACATTTTGTTCTAAATTATAATCATCTATTTTATTTAAAATAAAATCTTTCATGGTACCATCACCTATAAATATCCATTTAAAATCAATTGCATTTTCATGTAAAATCTTTGCAGCTTCGATGGCTAAGTCGCATCCTTTTTCAGTACTAAATCGAGCAATTGTTAACAGAGAATTATTGAAAATCAAAGAATTATTTACAATAGTTTGGCTCGATAATTTTTTAATAATTGATTCTGAAACAACATTATATATTATCTTGATTTTAGAATGATATTCAGGAAAATTATCACACAGATTATTTTTACATTCTGGAGAAACAGTTATAATCGCGTTAAGTTTATTAAAATAATACCGATCAAAATTTATATCCATTCCGGAACTTGAATAATTAGTATGAATCCATCCCAATTTATTTTTAGCCTGAATTTTATCAATTACACAGTAAATAGACGATTTTTCTAAAAATCCAATAGCGGCATCATATTTTTTGTTAAAATCTGGAAGGCTCGTTCTGAAATTTTTCCAAGATTTTTGTTCGGTTACTGAAATATTATTTTTTTCAATATTTTTAAATGAAAAAATAATTCTATTCCAAAACAATAAAAATTTAAGTGAAAATAAAAAATGGAAACTTGAGGAAAGTAATCGTTTTGCAAATATGGAATAATTCGTACCAAGGTTTAAAATAGTAACCTCTTTTGGAACCATAGATTGAAAAATTCCGCCTTGTTTAAACAATATTAAATCAACATTATAGCGATCAAAATCGATAGTATTCAATAAATTAACCAAGCTTTTCTCAGCTCCGCCGGCAGATAAACTTGGAATAACAAATACTATATTTTTTTTCATTTTTGTTGAAAATTTTAAAATTATGCCTCTAAAAGATAATAGACCGCTTTTTTGGACATTTTTTTTATTTCTGGAATTCTGTTGGCTAATGTATTTATAATTTCTTGTTCCTGATTTTTCATTTCCTCAAATTTTTCAATCAATTTTTTACTATCAGAAATATCTTTCAAACTCAACACTAGCTTTTCTTCTCCAAAAATATCTTTAGCAATTCCTTTAGACTTAACACTATATCCTAAAACTAATGTTGGAACTAGACAGGAATATGCCGCAATTGTAGCATGTGTTCGTGCTCCAATAAAAAATTTCATTCGAGCTATGTAACCTTTATATTGAATAGCATTTAGATTATTAGGAAGAATGAGGACTCGGTTTGTTTCCTTAAATTCATTATAGAAATCTAGTAAACATTCATAATCATCATTATCTGCTTGAATAACATGTGGTGTAAAAGCGATGGTATAATTAGTAGTTTTCAAAATATGCCGTACTAAATCGAAAGCTGCTTGCCGAGAATCTTTATTTTTTTTCCAGACTAATGGACTAAAATTAAAACCAATTGTGTTGCTAATTTGCCAATTGTCAGGAAGTGGCAACTCTTCTTTTTCCATTGTAAAAGCACCATCAGCGCAAAGTTTTACATTTTGTATTCCATTATTTTTTAAAACTTCAAATGTTAAACTCTCGCGAGCTAATATTAAATCAAATGTTTTTAAATCTTCAATTTTTTGAGGTGATAAATCTTCTTGACCTATAGAAGCGCCCCAAAGCACTAATTTTTTCCCAGATTTTTTTATTAATTTATCTAATTCATAAATGGTTGGCTGTTCCCCATAACAATAATTGTCTCCACCAATTGACATTAAAATATCATAGTTTGAAATTTTATCTATTATAGATTTGTGAATATACTGAAGGGAATAAGACTCGTCTTTAAATAATTTTAATTTAAAAGCACTAACTAACCAACTATATGTATATTTTTTTATCGTTTGGTTTCGGTCTAAAAAAATGTTGTCAACAAGCGGTATTATTTTATCAGATTTTGGATCCCACGATATTAAATCTACCGTTGCGGTTGGATATTGATTTTTTATTAATGCTACTCCCGATCTAACGATTGCCTCACAACCTCGATTAGTACTACCTCCGTGAAAAAACATTAATATTTTCATTGCTTCTTTACTTTATTTGCTTCTTAAATTGCTATAGTTAGTTGCCAATACTAAAAAAAAAATTGACTTGTGTCTTATGCAGTTCAAAATGAATTGTTGGTATTTAGTTTTATTTTTAATGGTTTCATTCCAATAATTTTTGATTGAAAATTGTACATTTTTATCATAAATCATTTTTTTTACATATTTATACTTAAAGGAAAAACTAGTTTCTGGATTCGGTCTTAAATAGATGTGGATAAGCGAACAAACCATATCTATAAGCCTTATAGATTTTAATTTTTGAAAATTTTTAGAATCAATATCTATTTCATATTTTTCTTTTACGTCTAAAAAATAAGATTCAATTGCGCTTTTAAAATAGTCTTTAGAAACAGAATTTCTTGTAGCACTGTTAGCAACTTCTCGGTAATAATAACCATTATAATCTATAAAAAATACTGCATTTGCCTTATTAAATGCCTGAATATTAAATAAGCCATCTTCACCCATTGAAACTCCTGCGGGAAATTGAATTGAATTATTTTTTATCAATTTGCTAGAATATATTTTATTACAAGCTGTATTCATTGCATCATTTTCGATAAAAAAAGGAATGATTTTCGATTTAATTTCTTCTTTAAAAAAGAGTTTATTAACTTCAAACAACGGTTTGTTATTTTTTATAATTCCATCCTGTTCTGAAATAAAATTTGAAGTAATAATTTCGCAGTTATTCTCAGTTATTTCATTATATAAAATCTTTAAAAAGTCTTTTTCAACATAGTCGTCAGAATCTACAAAACATAAAAAAGTACCTTTTGAAAATTCAATTCCATTATTTCTAGCAACACTAACGCCTTTATTTTCTTGATTCAGAAGATGTATTTTGGAATTATTTTTTTGGTATGATTGTATAATATTCTGGCTAGAATCTGTAGAGCCATCATTTATAAAAATTAGTTCAAAGTCAGTAAATGTTTGACACAATAATGATTCTATGCAGATTGCAAGATGTTTATCAGAGTTAAAAACAGGAATAATTACTGAAATTGAAACCATTTTACTAACTAAAACCCAGAGCTTAGGCTTCTAAAGTTGATTTATTATTAATTAATTATTTGAATCATATTGTTTATCATAATATTTTTGATAATCGCCAGATGTTACATTCTTTAACCATTTTTCATTTGCCAAATACCAATCGATAGTTCGTTCTAATCCTTGCTCAAAAGTCACTGATGGTTTCCATCCCAACTTTGAATTAATTTTTGAGGCATCTATCGCATAACGCAAATCATGTCCGGGACGATCTTTTACGTAAGTAATAAGCGAAGCGGAAGTACCTTCTTTTCGACCTAATTTTTGATCCATCAATTGACATAACAATTTAACAAGATCAATATTTTTCCATTCGTTAAATCCTCCAATATTATAAGTTTCATGATTTTCACCTTTATGAAATACCAAATCGATAGCCGTTGCATGATCTTCTACAAATAACCAATCACGTGTGTAATTGCCGTCACCATAAACTGGAAGCTGTTTATTTTCTATAATATTATTGATAAAAAGCGGAATTAATTTCTCAGGAAAATGATAAGTACCGTAGTTGTTTGAACAGTTTGTAATTACATAAGGTAAATTATAAGTTTCACCATAAGCACGAACAAAATGATCTGAGCTTGCTTTTGATGCTGAATAAGGTGAGTTTGGATCATAAGCTGTAGATTCAGTAAATAGTCCAGTTAACCCTAGTGATCCATAGACTTCATCGGTCGAAACGTGATAAAATCGTTTACCATTAAAATTATTTTTCCAAATATTTTTTGAAGCATTTAATAAATTCATTGTTCCTATTACGTTTGTTTTTACAAAACTTAATGGGTCTGAAATGGATCTATCTACATGAGATTCTGCAGCAAGATGAATTACGCCGTCAAAATTATGTTTTTCAAATAAATTGTTTATAAAATTAGCATCTACAATATCTCCTTTAATGAAAGTATAATTGGGCTTATCTTGAATATCAGCTATATTTTCTAAATTTCCAGCATAAGTCAATGCATCAAGATTAAAAATTTGATAATCAGGATATTTGTTTACAAAAAGTCTAACAACGTGTGAACCTATAAAACCTGCACCTCCAGTAATTACTATTTTTTTCATTTTATAAAATTATAATTTACCATCGATTTTTGATTTTAACACGCCTTTTACATCATAAATTACTGAATTTTGATTTTTTAAGGGATCTAAATTTAAGTCTAAAAATAAATTGTGAGCAACACCCAAAACTATTGTATCAAATGTATTATTAGGTAAAGATTTTGTGGTAATCAGATTATATTCGTGGTGTACTTCATCTGGATTTGCCAGCGGATCATATATTGTGATTTCTATTCCATAATCGGTTAATGCCTTAATTACATCTACAATTTTAGTATTTCTTACATCAGGACAATTCTCCTTAAATGTAATACCCAACATTAATAGTTTTGAATTGTTTACAGGTATTCCTTTTTTTATCATCAACTTGACTATTCTTGAAGCAACATATTCTCCCATTGTATCATTTAATCTTCTTCCTGCTAAAATAATTTCTGGATGATAACCAGCTTCTTGAGCTTTTTGAGCTAGATAATAAGGATCAACGCCTATGCAATGTCCACCGACCAAACCTGGTTTAAAATTCAAAAAATTCCATTTGGTCCCTGCAGCTTCAAGAACTGCTTGTGTATCAATTTCTAAGATATTAAAAATTTTGGCCAATTCGTTTACAAAAGCAATATTAATATCTCGTTGAGAATTTTCTATAACCTTTGCTGCCTCAGCAACTTTAATAGATGGAGCTAAGTGAGTTCCAGCGGTTATTACCGATTTGTATAATTCATTAACTTTAATTCCAGTTTCTGGAGTTGAACCAGCTGTTATTTTTAAAATTTTATCTATAGTATGTTCTTTATCTCCTGGATTGATTCTTTCCGGCGAATATCCAGCAAAAAAATCAATATTATATTTTAAATTACTATATTTTTCTAAAACTGGGACACATTCTTCTTCGGTTAACCCTGGATAAACTGTTGATTCATAGATAACAATATCTCCTTTTTTAAGAACTTTAGCAACAGTAGTACTGGATTTATATAAGGCTTCTAAATCGGGACGATTGTTTTTATCAACTGGAGTCGGAACGGTAATGATATAATAATTACAATCTTTTAAATAATTTATGTCGGTTGTACAAAACAAACCGTTTTGATGGGAAGAATTTGGAACCAACACTTTTAACAATACTTCTTTCTCAATTTCCAAAGTATAATCGTCACCATTGTTTAAATTATCAACCCTTTTTTGATTGATATCAAAGCCTACAACAGGAAACTTTGTCGCAAAAAGTCTTGCTAATGGTAAGCCAACGTATCCTAATCCTATAATTCCTATTTTAATTTCCATTAAAATTTAATTTTATTTTGTAGTCACAAAACTACATTTTATTTTTTAAGAACCAATAGCTTGATAGTTAAATCCTATTTTTTCTAACTTTTTTTTATCTAATAAATTTCTTCCATCAAATATAAATGCAGGTTTGTGCATCTCATTATATATTTTTTCCCAATCTAAATTATTAAACTCGTCCCACTCAGTTAAAATGGCAATAGCATGAGCATTTTGGCAAGCTTCGTAAGGATTTGGAAATGATTTTAACAATTTACTATTGATGTTTTCATCTCGTGTCTCTAGATAATTTAAATCAGAAATAATTTGAGAATAACTTACTTTAGGATCAAAAACAGCTATTTTAGCTTGCTCGTTAATCAAATCGTTTGCTACAAAAATTGCAGCAGATTCTCTTGTATCATTTGTGTCTTTCTTAAAAGCCCATCCTAGAAATGCAATTTTTTTATCGGAAACTGTGTTATATAAAGTTGTTACTATTTTTTTAGAAAATCTTCTTTTTTGATGATCATTCATAATGATTACTTGTTCCCAGTAATCTGCTACTTCATTCAATCCAAAAGATTTTGAAATATAAACAAGATTTAAGATATCTTTTTGGAAACAAGACCCACCAAAACCTACAGATGCTTTCAAAAATTTATCGCCTATTCTGCTATCCATTCCAATTGCTTTAGAAACCTCGCTTATATTAGCTCCGGTTTTTTCACACAATTCAGAAATAGCATTGATAGACGAAACCCGTTGTGCCAAAAACGCATTAGCAGTTAGTTTAGAGAGTTCGGAAGACCAAACATTTGTGGTTAAAATTTTATCTAACGGTACCCAATTTGCATAAATTTCAACTAAAGATGCAATAGCTTCTTGACCTTCAGTACTTTCGTCTCCACCTATTAATACACGATCTGGATTAAGTAAATCTTGAACTGCTGTTCCTTCGGCTAAAAATTCAGGATTTGAAAGTATTTGAAATTGAACTCCATTTCCAGTATTATCAAGAATATTTTTAATTGCTTCGGCTGTTCGTACTGGCAAAGTAGATTTTTCAACTACTATTTTATCATTTTTTGATACTCGGGCTATTTGCCGGGCACAAAGTTCAATATATTTTAAATCAGCAGCCATACCTTTTCCTGAGCCATAGGTTTTTGTAGGCGTATTTACAGAAATAAAAATTAGTTGTGCTTCATCTATTGCTTTGTCTACTTGGGTAGAAAAAAATAAATTTCTATCTCGTGATTCTGCTACAATATTGGATAATCCTGGTTCGTAAATAGGAATATTATTTACATCAATATCATTCCATCTGGCTATACGATTTTCGTTTAAGTCTACCACGGTAACTTTTATATGTGGGCATTTTTGCGCTATAATACTCATTGTTGGTCCTCCAACATAACCAGCACCGATGCAACAAATTGAAGTTATTTTCATTATTACAAATTTATTTTAAATTTTTCCAATACCAATCGACAGCTACTTCCAATCCTTGTTCAAATGAAAATTGTGGATTATAGTTTAATAATTTTTTTGCTTTATCAATATTTGCAAATGAATGTGGAATATCTCCTACTCTATTTTGCCCATACTTAACTACAACATCTAAAATGGATTGATCATATTTGGACAAAAACTTTTTAAGTAAAAAAACCATTTCATTCAGGGTAGTTGTATCTCCAAAAGCAGTATTGTAAACTGTATTAAGAGCATCATTATTCTGAGTTGTCATTGCTAACTCATTCATCAATATTATATTTTTGATGTAAGTGAAATCTCTCGAAAAAGTACCATCACCATTTATAATGGGACTTTGCTTATTTATAAGTTGTGAAACAAATTTTGGAATTACTGCTGCATATGCTCCATTTGGATCTTGATTTTTCCCAAAAACATTAAAATATCGCAATCCTATGGTTTGTAAATTATAAGTATTGCTGAAAATTTCTGCATAAAGTTCGTTTACATATTTAGTAATCGCATAAGGAGAAAGTGGTTTTCCAATAACATTTTCAACCTTAGGCAATAGTGCTGAATCTCCGTAAACAGAAGAACTTGCTGCATAAATAAAACGTTTTATATTATTATCTCGTGAGGCAACGAGCATATTTAAAAACCCTGTTACATTAACTTCATTTGTTGCTATAGGGTCTGATATTGAGCGTGGAACAGATCCCAGTGCTGCTTGATGCAAAACATAATCTACGTTTTTTGTTGCTAAAAAACAATCTGAAAAATTTCGGATATCACCCTCAATAAGCTTAAAATTTTTATTATTAAAAAATGATTCAATGTTATGTTTAAATCCTGTAGAAAAATTATCTAAACAAACTACTTTATTACCTTTTTCAAGAAAATATTCGCATAAGTTGGAACCTATAAAACCAGCACCACCAGTAATTAATATGGAATTACTCATGATTAATTTTGCTTTTTAGATTTAAAATATTTTCTATATAATTTCACAAAAATATTGGGTGGTGTATCTTCTTCATGATATCCGTTAGAATAGGCTCCGTAGCCGTAACCATAGCCGTAACCGTAACCTGCACCATACTTTGCTTTATTTTGAAAACCGTTTAAAATAATGCTGACATTGTTAAGCTCACCTCTTTTTACACGATTATTAAGTAAATTAATCATTTCCTTTTTGGTGAAATTTTGTCTGGTAATATATAAAGTGACATCAGCAAAATTTGAAATTTCCACTGCATCGGTAACTAATCCGACTGGTGGCGTATCTAGAATTATATAATCATATTTATTTTTTAGTTCTTCCATAAATTCTTTCATTGAGTCGCCCATTATTAATTCTGATGGGTTTGGAGGAACAGGGCCTGATGTGATTGCATCCAAAAATGGAATATGGGTTTTTTGAGTTACTTCGTCTAGATTTTTTTGACCAATTAAATAATTTACAGCACCAACATCATTTTTTATATTGAAATCATCGAATATTTTAGGTTTTCTTAAATCTAAACCAATTATCACTGTTTTCTTTTCGCTTAATGCAAATACAGTTGCAATGTTTATCGAACAAAATGTTTTACCTTCACCACTTACCGAAGATGTCAACATTAATGTTTTGGAACCATTTATATTTTGTTTTTTATATAAAAATTGTAACGAAGATCGAATTGCCCTAAAAGATTCAGATAAAGCAGATTTTGGTTTTTCAAATACAGATAAATTAGTATCAGTATGCTTAAGTCCCACAACCCCAATTAACGGAATTGTAGTTGCAGAACTTATATCATTTGTATTTTGAACTGAATTATTAATAAAAAATATTAAAAATACTATAATTAAAGGAAGCAATATTCCTAAGAATAATGCTATAACATAATTAACTTGAGTTCGAGGACCTATTAAACCTCCACCTATATCTTTTGCAGGATCTATAAACTGAATGTCTGATAAATTTGCAGCTTTTACAATTTGAGCTTCACTCCTTTTTTGAAGATAGGTTTGATATATATTCTCGCTCAAATTATATTTACGCATTATTTTAAAAAGCTTTTGCTTTTGTTCTGGCAATTGATTTATTTGAGATTGAGCCCGATTAAGTTTTCCATTTACTTGACTATATTCATAGCCTACTGCGTTTTTTGATGCGTTAATATTTTCTAGCAATACTTTTTTTACAGCCGAAATTTCATTATCAATATTATTCAATAAAATTTTGCTTTTTACCGAATATATCATTTCTGATCGTTGAACAGAAAGGTCTATGATGTTTTTTACATTACTAATAATATTAGGATCTTCAATCCCGGCAACTGACGGAGCAGGAAGTTTTGAATAATCAGTACTTTTTCTTAAATAATTTTCTAATGTGTTATAATAATTTAGTTTTCTATCAACTTCGTCCTTGTTAACGTCCATCTTCAAAAGTTGTTCTTGAAAATCTTTACCTCCATTTTCTATATCTAAAATATTTTTACCTTTGCTAAAATTTCTTAAATCGTTATTGGAAGTTCTTAAACTATCATCAGCTATTGCTAAGGTTTTGTCAATAAAAAGAATCGTGTTTTCTGCAAAAAGATTTTTACTATCTAGTTGTCTTTTGATTAAAGTAGCAACAGTTTCATTCAAATAATCTACTATTCGGGCTTTATTTGTTCCCTCCATAGATAGTTTTAAAATCGATGCTGCTTTTTCGTCAATGATTACTTTAATATTTCTAAATCTTGAAACAGTATCATCAAAGGGATTAAAAACTATTATAAATTCTGAATTAATAAAATTTGTTGGAACTGATTTTAAAACAACTGTACCATGAAAGAAAGGTAAATTAATTTGTTGTCCTACTTTAAATTTTTTTTTAAAATTTCCCGTAACTACATTTATGGATTTTATACTATTATTTGAATAATTGATCACGTTAGCTGTACTTGAGTTAAACTCTGTACTCAAAATGAATTCGTATGCAGAAATAAACTTTATAAATATTTGTGATTGTGCTAACTGATTTTTAGATTTATCAATTTTTATCAAAAATGGTGTGCTACCATAAACATCTTGAATAAAATACTTTTGTTTTTGCAAATAATCAATATAGAAATCTAACTTATCCACAACAATTTCATTGTGTGATCGCGATTTTAAAGTTGAAGCTATCGTTTGAACTTGATCTGAAGTTCCTCCCCAATTGAAAGTTAAACTAGTATTAGAAGTGAACAATGGATTATCTTGCTCGCTTACTGCGATTGTAGTTTCTAAAGAATATATTTTTTGTTTTCTAATATTTATTTGGTGCGCAACTGTCAAACAAAAAATTAATCCAAAAATAAACCACCGCCAATAACTTCCCGTTTTAATTAAAAATCCTTTAAAATCAAAACTATTTTGATTTTCAAAAAAAGAAAAGTCTTTTGAATCTAACATTATTAAATCTCTTTATTTTTTTATTAATAAATAGGTAGTTGTAGCTAATGAAAGTAAAGTAATTATGGTTCCTAAAGACTCTATTCCAGTTTTTCCAGTTCCCCACGACTTCTGCTTAAGAGGTTTTACATAAATATAGTCGTTAGGTTGCAAATAATAACAAGGATTGTTAACTGCTTTAGAATCGGTCAAATCTATGCTAAATGTTTCAGCTCCTTGCGGGAATTGACGAATTACTTTTACATCTTTTCTATCGCCTAATATTGTAATGTCACCAGAGTTTGCTACTGCTTCCAGTATCGATATTTTATCATGATATAAAGTTTTTGATCCAGGACTAGTTACCTCTCCATTTATAGTATATCTAAATCCTGCTAATTTTACATTAACAAAAATTCCTGCCTTATCTGTAAAATGATCAGTTAAAAGTTCTTTTTCAATTTTAATTCTTACTTCATCTAAAGTAAAACCTAAAACATTTACTTCTCCAAGTATTGGCATTCTAATATTGCCGTGATCGTCTATAACATATCCTTTTAAATACAATTCCTGTTCAGACGAAGAAGTTTGCACAGAAGTAATATTAAAAATTTCAACTACCTTTGGATCAATAGCTTTAATGTTTATACTCAAAATATCTGCAGTTTGTAGTCTGTATGGTTTAGAGGCAACTTGGTTCAAAGCTATCTGCGAGTCTTTCCCATTATTTTGTAAGTAAACTAAATCTTTTGTAGGTACACAAGAAGTAAAAATAAATCCAATAAAAAATAAAATATAAAAAATTCGATAGTTCATTTCATAAATTAATTAAGCAAACAAAGATAGTTTTTCAAATCAAATTAAAAAAATAATGCCTCACTAATGACTTAAATATTTTTAATTGAATTTTCAAAAGGAACTCGTTGTACAATACTTCTGCCTAAGGTAACTTCATCAGCATATTCTAACTCGTCGCCAACTGCTATTCCGCGTGCTATAGTTGAAGTCTTAATATTAAAATCTTTCAATTGTTTGTAAATATAAAAATTAGTAGTATCACCTTCCATTGTTGAGCTCAACGCGAAAATTACTTCTTCAATTATGCCACTTTTTGCTTTATCGGTTAGTGTATTGATATTTAATTGACTTGGACCAACTCCATCAATTGGCGAAATTTTACCACCCAATACATGATAGATTCCTTTGTACTGGTTTGTATTTTCTATTGCCATAACGTCCCGAATATCTTCGACAACACAAATAATTTTATGATTTCGAGAGGAATTAGAACAAATTTCACAAATATTCACGTCAGAAATATTGTGACATTCTGTGCAAAATTTTATTTCTTCTCTCATTGCTGTCAGCGCTTGCGATAAAAATTGGGTTTGCTCAGATGGTTGTTTTAATAAATGTAACATCAATCGTAGAGCAGTTCGCTTACCAATACCAGGCAATTGAGACACTTCATTAACTGCTTTTTCTAATAATTTTGACGAAAATTCCATTACGCAAAGATAAATAAAGTTTTAAGATTCAATTTGCGTTTATACCTTCATAATTTGCAAACTATGAACTTTTTTGTATTTTGGCAATCAATAAAAACCGATAGCAATGAACGCTACTACAATTTTAATCATTATCCTGATTTATTTTGGAATTTTAATATTAATTTCAAACATAGTCAGCAGAAAAAAAAGTGATAATGACACCTTTTTTAAAGCGAATAAAAATTCAAAATGGTATTTAGTAGCTTTTGGAATGATTGGTACAGCACTTTCGGGCGTAACATTTATATCGGTTCCAGGGAATGTTGGGTCGCCAGAAACTCAATTTTCATATTTTCAATTTGTTCTTGGCAATGCAATTGGGTTTTTAATTATAGCAAAAATACTATTACCACTTTATTACCGAATGAATTTAACTTCTATTTACAGTTACATCGAACAGCGTTTGGGAATTGTGAGTTATAAAACTGCAGCAACTATTTTTCTTATTTCTCGAACTATTGGATCTTCTTTTAGGCTCTATCTTGTTGTAATTGTTTTACAACGCTATGTGTTTGATTTTTACAAAATTCCCTTTGCGATTACGGTTTTAATTTCACTTATTTTAATATTTGCTTACACCTATCGAGGCGGATTAAAAACCATAATAATTACAGATACTTTACAAACTGTTTTCCTGGTATCATCGGTATTTTTAACCATAATTTTCATTTGTAATAGTCTGGAATTTAGTCCAATTCAGGCATTTGAAGCAGTGAAAAACAGTAATTATTCTAAAATATTTTTTTACGAAGATTATTTAAAAGGGACTTATTTTATAAAGCAAATTTTGGGTGGAATTTTTGTTACCATCGCCATGGTAGGTTTGGATCAAGATTTAATGCAGAAAAATTTAAGTTGCGCAACTATTGGCGAAGCTCAAAAAAACATGTTTACGTTTACTGGAATTTTTGTAATTATCAATATTTTCTTTCTAAGCGTTGGTGCTTTACTGTACCTTTTTGCAAGTAAAAATAACATCGCAATTCCAACTGATTTACTAACTGGAAAACCTCGAACAGATTTGCTTTTTCCTGAAATTGCATTTCATCATCTTGCTTTAATTCCTAGTGTAGTGTTTTTGTTAGGATTAACTGCAGCAACTTTCGCAACCACAGATTCAGCACTTACAGCACTTACAACATCATTTTGTGTCGATTTTTTAAATATGGATAAAGCTGAGAATACAATGAAAAATAATCAAGTCAAAAAAAGACATTTAGTACATCTTGGTTTTTCATTTTTAATGTTTTTAGTAATTATCATTTTCAATTACATAAACGATGCTTCTGTGGTGACAATGATTTTTAAAGTTGCAAGTTATACTTATGGTCCACTTTTAGGATTATACACTTTTGGACTATTTATGAAATCAAAAACGGTACACGATCAATTTGTACCATTAGTTTGCCTGATTTCGCCTGCAATTTGCTTTTTAATAAGTAGTAATTCTGTTTTTCTATTTGGAAAATATACTTTCGATAACGAATTAATTATTGTAAACGGACTGATTACATTTTTAGGATTACTAATCATTAGCAAACCAGCTGTTAACCAAACTAAATTTTAATTAATTAAAATCAAACACTTTACCGTCGGCTGCGATTTCAGAATTGGCAAATATGGTTTTTGCTTCACTCTTAAATAATTCAATATCGTTGTATCGTGTAGAAAAATGCCCAAGAATTAAATTTTTTACATTTGCTTTTTGTGCAATTGTCGCAGCTTGCTTAGCAGTTGAATGCATCGTTTTTCCCGAAAGTGATTCATCTTTTTCTAAAAATGTGCTTTCATGATATAAAACATCAACATTCTTAATTATCGGAATTATTGATTCGTCATATCTTGTATCACTACAAAACGCATAACTTTTGGAAGGTTGCGGATCGAAAGTTAACTCACTGTTTTCAATTATTTGACTATTTTCTAAAGTTATATTTCCACCATTTTTAATTTTATTAAAATACACTTTTTCAATGTTATACGCTTCAACCTGATCTATATTTATTTTTCTTATTACATTTTTCTCCCGAAACAAAAATCCGTTTGTGTAAATTCGGTGAGACAATGGAATCGTGCTGACGATTACTTTATCATCTTCAAATATAATTTCAGATTCTTTAGATTCTAATTCGTGAAAAATTAATTTATATCCAGTAAAAGAGCAAGAATATTTGAGTTGCATTAATATAATTTCTTTTATGCCTTTAGGACCAAAAATTGTTAAATCATTTTCCCGATTGAGCAACATAAAGGTAGAAATCAAGCCTATTAAGCCATAAAAATGATCGCCATGCAGATGGGAAATAAAAACGTGACTGATTTTAGTAAATTTAACTTTACTTTTGCGCAATTGAACCTGAGTTCCTTCGGCACAATCTATTAAAAAAGTTTTGTTTTTTATTTCTAAAACTTGCGAAGTTGGGTTGGAAATGGTTCGTGGCGTTGCGGCATAACAGCCTAAAATTGTTAGCTTCAATTTTATTTTATTAAAAATTACAAATCTGTTTTGTCGTTATTTATTTTACCCAGCTTTACTATCTGATAAATTATATAAGCCAGCAAAACTGCATTGATTCCTAATTTCACAAAATCAAATTCATTAGTTTTTAAACTGGTAAAAACCCTACTTGCAAATAAATAAGTTAAAACAAATAGAAGTGCTACATAAAAATAAATGGTGTATTTACTGTTCATAAGTGCTTTTTTTAGAAACCTAAATCGCGTTCAATTTCTTCCATTTCAATGCTGTCTTTTGCCTCTTGAAGCGTTGGAACAACCGTTAATTTAACTGGAATTTTATTAAAATCTACATTTTTTGCAACTATTACAAATGACTTTTTTAATTTTTGATGTTCTTTTGAAAAATCTATAAATAATTTAATATCACTGAGACTTAAATTATCAATTTCCGAAAGATCTACAATTAAATTATTATTTTTATTTTCATCACAAATAGAATTTAATTTTGATAAAAAATTTGGAAAACTACTTTCTTGGTATGGTATTATTTGAGTTTTAGTTGCCATCAAAAGTGTATGCTTTTTAATTATTTTGTTAGTTTAGAAGCAAGCAAATAGGTAACTGCCATTCTAATAGCCACACCATTTTCTACTTGATTTAAAATTACAGATTGTTTGGAATCGGCAACGTCAGATGTTATCTCAACGCCTCTGTTTATTGGTCCTGGATGCATAATAATAATTTCTTTATTCAAACTATCTAATCTTTTTTTATCAACTCCATATTGTTGTGCATATTCTCGAGTAGAAGGAAAAAAGTTAACGTCCATACGTTCATTTTGAACCCGAAGCATATTAGCAACATCACACCATTCTAAAGCTTTTTGCAAATCTGATTCTATTGAAACTCCCAGACTTTCTATATATTTTGGGATTAATGTTTTAGGACCGCAAACTTTTACAATTGCACCTTGCATTTGAAGTGCATAAATGTTGGAAAGTGCAACTCTGGAATGTAAAATATCACCAACAATTACTACTTTTTTTCCGGCAATATCACCCAGTTTTTCTCTAATAGAATAACTGTCTAACAATGCTTGAGTAGGATGCTCATGTGCGCCATCGCCTGCATTTATGATACTTGCATCGACATTTTTTGACAAAAAATAAGCTGCTCCAGGATTAGGATGTCGCATTACAACCATATCGACTTTCATTGCTAAAATATTATTAACCGTATCGATAAGTGTTTCTCCTTTTTTAACAGACGATTGTGCTACTGAAAAACTAATTACATCTGCAGAAAGTCGCTTTTGTGCCAACTCAAATGATAATTTAGTTCGCGTACTATTCTCAAAAAATATATTTGCGATCGTAATATCTCTTAACGAAGGGACTTTTTTTATAGGTCTGTTAATTACTTCTTTAAAATGATCTGCAGTTTCAAAAATCAATTCAATATCACTTTTTTTGAGATATTTGATACCTAATAAATGGTTAACACTTAATTCACTCATTTTTTAAGTTGTTGAAATATTAGTATTCATAACCAGATAAACTGCATCTTCACCTTCATTCTCAAGCCAACAAACTTTAACTTTTTCGTTATTTATAGAATCAACTTGACGACCTCGATAATCGGGTTGAATAGGTAAATGTCGGCTAAAACGTCTGTCAATTAAAGTTAAAAGTTCAATTTCTGAAGGTCGCCCAAAGGATTGGATTGCGGTTAATGCTGCATTTATACTTCTACCTGTGTACAAAACATCGTCTATAAACACTACTTTTTTATCTTCAACAATAAAATCGATTTCTGTTTTATTCGCCTCAAGCGATTTCTCACCTCTTCGGAAATCATCTCTAAAAAAAGTTATGTCCAAAAAACCAAGTTTTACATTTTTAATGTTACAGTTAGTTTCTAAAATTAGTTTGATTCTTTGTGCTAAAAATTTTCCTCTGGGTTGTAAGCCAATCAAAATTGTTTCAGAAAAATCATGGTGTTTTTCAATTAACTGACATGCTAAACGATTTAAAATTATGGTAACTTCTTTTGAAGTGAGTAATGTTTTTTGACTCATAAAACGAAGTGTTTCTTTGATATGTAAAAATACATTATTTTTTGATATTAAATTTTTTAGATTTAACAATTTGTGTTTTACTAAAATTCTCAAAATTTAAATGCATAAAATACAAATTTGTTTTAAAAGACAAATTTTTAATTTAACTATAACTTAACAGAGAAATCATCTTGATACATCTATTTTTGGTAATAACATTCAAAAAAAAAATATTGTCATTTTCTAAAACTTACATAGTTCCCATTATTTTATTGTCATTGTTAATCTCTTGTAAAAAAGATTTTTTTAATAATAACTATGTAGCTTATTTTGGTGGAGAAGTCCTAAATCCAACAACCAGATACATTTTGTTTTGTAAAAACAATGTTGTTTTAGATACAATTCCGTTGCGAAGCGATAATACTTTTCTCAAAAAATTTGATTCGCTTACCCCAGGATTGTACACTTTTAAAAACGATCCCGAATATCAATATGTATACTTTGATAAAAACGACAGTATAAAAATTCACCTAGATTGCAAAGATTTTGACCAATCGTTAATGTTTTGTGGTCGAGGCGATGAAAAAAATAATTATTTAATGGACATGTATCTTAAAAATGAAAAAGACAAAGATAAAATGTTTGAAGTTTTTGATTATGATGTACAACAATTTAATGAAAGTATAGAAAATACAAACCAGAAAAACATCAATTTTTATAAATCCAAAAAAGAAGAAATTCGATGGAATGAAGCTTTTGATATTTACGCATCGGCAATAGTAAAATTTCCTTATTACACAAAAAAAGAAATTTATCCAGTAATTCATAAAATGAGAACTGGTGAAGATGTTCTTGACAAGCTTCCAAAAGATTATTATGATTTTCGAAAAAATATAGATTATAGTAACGAATCATTGACTGATTTTTCGCCTTTTGCAATGTATTTAAACTATATGTTAAACAATGCTGGAGCTATAAATTATCACAATCATTTTTCGGAAATTGATTTGGCTTTAAAAACCAATATTAACAAACTCAAAATAGCAGATACGCTTATCAAAAATGAAAAAGTAAAAAATATTGTTTTAAATAATATTGCGTTTCAATATTTGTTAGAAGATCAAAATATGGTAAATAATAAAGAATTTTTAGATACCTACCATAAAATTTCGACTGATAAAAGTAAGAAAAATGAAATTTTGAAAATTGGTGATGCAATACAGTTACTCACCGTCGGAAAAATATTACCCGAAGTTAAACTGATGGATTTATCAGGTAAAATGGTTTCCTCAAACGATTTGATAAAAGGTAAAACCTTATTTTTCTTTTGGTCTGAAAAATTAAATTCACACTTTATTGCTAGTCATAAAAAAATAATCGAATTAAAAGCTAAATATCCGAGTTACAATTTTGTTGCAATAAACTTAAATGATTCAGAAAAAGACTGGAGATCAAATTTAGCACAACATAATTTTACTAATACCGAATTACGTTGTAATAATTTTGAAGATATTAAATCCAAATGGGCAATTACTAAAGTTCATCGTGTTATCATTGTAAATGCAGACAAAACCATCAAAAATGGATTTTCAAATTTGTATGATATCAATTTTGAAAAAGAATTGAAGTAAGGTTTTATTTTAGCTTTTGAAAAAAGTAAGGTTCATAACCAACTAGTAATTCTGGATGTAAAATTTTTACGATATCTTTTAATACAATATCGGGTCTGTTTGGAGCCAATTCATAATACAAAATTCCGCCTGTTTTTCCTTTTTTTCCTGCAAAAGAATACACATTTTTAGTTTGAAATGCCTTAAATTCTTCATAATGCGGATTAGAATCAGACATTTCTTTCAAAGTTGCAAATTGACCTGATGTGATCCAAATTTCGGCATCTTTTGCTTTTTCCAAAACAGTTTCAAACGACAAGGATAAACTTCCTGTTCCCGCAGTTGAAGCCCATAAATAATTTCCACCAGCTTCATTCAGCAATTGAGATCCCCAACTTGTACCGCTTGGCATGTACCATTTATCTTGAAACATATCGCCTGCTAAAATTGTTGGTTTTCCCAATGCCATTTTTGCTATTGCCACAGTTTTTAAATAATCAGTTTCTATTTTAGAGAAAATTTCATCTGCTTTTTTTTGCTTTCCGTAAAGTGCTCCAAAAAATTTTATCCATTCTGATTTTCCTAAAGGTGTTTGCTCATTCCAATCGCCATTAAGCAAAACTTTTAATCCATTTTTCTCAAGATTATCTAAAGTGGGATTTGTATTATCTATTCCATAACCTATAATAACTTCTGGTTGCAAATCAATCACAACTTCAGTGTTTAAAGAATTATTTAAACCTACTTCTTTTACTTTTTTTGCATCGATTAATGCTCTAACTTTTTCGGAGGAAATATAATTTAAATTTGGAAATCCAATTAAAGATTCTTCCACACCAAGCATTTCTAACGATGGAATATGTGTGGTAGATGTAACAACTATTGACTTTATTGGGACATTTATTGTGGTAAATTGCTTTAGCGTATCTGGAATTATACCACTACTTTCTTTCAAAATATAAGTATAACTTTTATTTGCTTTTGGCCAAGGATTTGAAACTTTTACCACTGTATATCCATCATAATTTATAAGAGTAAATCCTTTAGCAAAATGAATTTCATTTTCTGGAGCTATTGTATTTGTAGTTGCAACCTCTTTTTTACAGCTTGTAGCAAATATGAAAATTGAAAATAAGATTATTGCCTTTGTTAAGAATTTCATTGATTAAATTTTTTACAAAAATAGATTATTGTTGCCAATAGTTTGAAATTATCTAAATTAAACTACATTTACACCGAAATAAGGTTGTGATTTTAAAATTTTAAGAAATCACATTAAAAGGGAATTAGGTTCAAAACCTAAGCTGTTCCCGCAACTGTAAGCTATAACGCTTGTTGTTATCTACATTGTCACTGAGTTTTTAAACTTGGGAAGACCAACAACAAGACGCAAGCCAGGATACCTGCCTTTTTTGTAACCAATATCGAATCTTCGGGAAAAAAGATTCAGAAATTATGACTTTTAAAATAGTAAATGTTCTGATTTTCACACTTTTGTGCCAATATATTTGTGCGCAGAAAAAATCTATTGAAGTACTCGATGAAGTTATCATATCAGATACTAATTTAAAAAAATTTTCTAATTCACAATCTGTTTTAAAGATTACTGACTCCATAATATCAGTAAATAAATCCTCGCTTACTGGACTTTTAAACTATAATTCGGTTATCTATTTTAAAGAAAATGGACTCGGAATGGTTTCATCTCCTTCATTTAGAGGTACAACTGCGCAACAAACCGCTGTAATTTGGAACGGCATAAATATCAATTCACAACTTAACGGTCAAACAGATTTTAATACCATTAATACTAAAGATTATAACTCTATTTCAGTTAGAGCTGGTGGTGGAAGTGCCATTTATGGAAGTAGTGCCATCGGCGGAAGCGTTCATTTAAATAACGAATTGATTTTTAAAAATTTGTTTTCCAATAATTTACAGATTAATTATAGCAGTTTTAATACCTCTGGCTTCAACTATAAAATCAGCATCGCTACAAAAAAAATTAGTACTCAAATCAGTTTTTCAAGGAATAAATCGAATAATGATTATCCTTATTTAAGTACCGATAAAAAAAATGAAAATGGGCAATATGAAAATTCCAGCTTAAATTTTAACATAGGTTATTTATTTAATAAATTCAGTAGTTTAAGGCTTTACAGCACTTTTTACGAAAGTAAACGACATTTTTCTGGCACACTTACTGCTCCTTCCAAAAGTAAATATGACGATTTAAATTTTCGAAATTTAGTGGAATATACACTAAATCAAAACCAGTTTACTACTAAAGTTAAACTCGCTTTTTTGAGCGAAAAATATAAATATTTTGAAAATTTTGCTTCCTCATTCTTTACCGATGCAAAAGCTGAAACTGTAATTGCGAAGTATGATGTAAATTATAAAATTAAAAATAATTTAGAATTGAATGTAGTTTTAGATTACACAAATACTAAAGGTTTTGGAACCGAAATAGCATCAACTACAAGGGAAATTAGTTCCAGTACATTACTGTTGAAACATAGTGTATCAAAATATTTTTTGTACGAAGCAACGCTAAGAAAAGAACGTACCAATAATTATAAAAGTCCATTATTATTTTCTGTTGGGGGCAATTTTTCACCTGTAAACTGGTATCATTTAAAAATTAATGCTTCTCATAATTTCCGAATTCCATCTTTTAACGATTTGTATTATCAAGGAAGTGGCAATCCAGAATTAAAACCCGAAAGTTCCTACCAAGGCGAAATTGGACACGAAATAAAGTTTAAAAAAACAACTTTTTCAGTTACGAGTTATTACATTAAAATATCAGATTTACTGCGATGGTCGCCAACATCTGGTGGAAATTGGACTCCAAATAACGTATCGAAAGTAACCACTTACGGTGCAGAAATTTTAATGAATCATGTACAAAAGTTTGGTGCAAATAATTTTGAATTGGCGTTAACTTATGCTTATACGGTATCTGAAGATGATGAAAAAAAGAAACAATTGATTTATGTTCCCTTTCACAAATTTACAAGTTCGTTAGCGTATTCCATCAAAAATTTTACTGCTTATTATCAATATTTGTTTAATGGAAAAGTTTTTACATCTTCAGATAATTCCTATGTTTTAGATAATTATTTCGTATCGAATGCAGGCATAAAATATAGTATAAGTAGTAAAAATAAAATAAAACTAGGGTTTGATGTTTTGAACATATTTAACGAAAAATATCAAAGCGTAAGCACAAGACCAATGCCGGGAATAAATTATAATTTTAATATAACCTTTAATTTTTAAACAATGAAAATCATTAAATTACTTACTATTACTTTATCAAGCACATTACTTTTTACTTCCTGTTGTCGGGAAAATTTGCAAACTGAAATTCCAGCCTCAACTTACGATAACGGAACCTTAATTCTTAATCAAGGAGGTTTTGGTAACGGAAATGCTTCTATTTCCTATTTGTCAAATGATTTTACAGTTCAAAAAAATAATATTTTTGCAACTGCAAATCCGTCAATCACACTCGGTGATACTGCTCAAGATATTGGATTTTATCAAAACTATGCCTTTATCGTTGTAAATAATTCTAATAAAATTGAAATTGTAAATAGGTATACAATGGGATATGTAGCAACAATTTCTGGTGGACTAAATAATCCTAGATATATAGCTTTCTACAACGGAAAAGGATATGTAACAAACTGGGGGTTTGGAAGTAACCCGTCTGACGATTTTGTTGCAGTTATAGATTTAGCAAATTACACTGTAACGAACACTATTTCGGTTCTCGAAGGTCCAGAAAAAATTATATCGTCTAATGGCAAATTATATGTTGCTCAAGCAGGTGGTTTTAATTTTGGAAATAAAATTTCTATTATAAATCCAGACACAAATATTGTTCAAGGTACAATAGATGTTGGCGATGTCCCAAATTCGATAATAGATTACAATAATACTTTATACGTTCTTTGTAGTGGCAAACCAAATTATGCACCTGTAGAAACTCCTGGAAAACTTGTAACTATAAATTTGAGTTCAAATACTGTTTCGAGTACACTAGATTTTCCTGCAAATACGCATCCAGCAAATTTAGATATTTTAATTAATTCAATGTATTACACTGTAAACTCAAGTGTTTATAAAACTACTTTAGGTGCAACTATGTTACCTACTACAAGTTTATTTTCGGTTGCACCACAAGGAGTAAATTCTATTTATAGTTTTGCCTTGAATTTTAAAAATAATACCATCTATGTTGGTGATGCTGGCGATTTTAATTCTAACGGAAAAATTTATGTTTACAACAGCTCTGGCAATTTAATCCACTCCAGCATAGTAGGTATAATTCCTGCAGGATTTTATTTCAACTAATATTTAATAAAAATGAATCCTATTTATTTCAAAATTAGAATTCATTTTTTATTTAATTTCCTTGTACATTTCGCTTTCTAAAGCATCATGACATTGTACATCGATAAAGGTTTTCAAATTTTTATAGTTATTGCTCGTTTTATTAACTCCTATAATCTGTAACGCTTTTTGCAATAAAGGTTCGTTGCTATTTCCTAAAATTCCTAAATTTCCTAAATCTTCAACTAAAAGATAATTTGGTTGTAAACCATTTTGATAATCTCCAAAATCTGCTTTGTTTTGAGTTTTTAAAACAATAGGTTGCATTGCATATTTGTGTTTTGTACTCCTGCCTTCTCTTGCAAAATTAGGAGAATCATATAATGTAATTGATCCTACATTTTTGCCAATGGTTACATCACCAATTTGAATAACATTGATGTAAGGTTTCAATCCGTTTATTACTAATTCACTAGCCGATGCTGTACTTTTAGATGTTAAGATGTATATTTTAGTTAAATTTAAACTTGATATTGAGGCACCATTTCCTAAAACATTAGTAAAAACATCAGTTAATTGGGAAGGATTTGTAGTATTCCAGTACGCTTGCAATTTAGAATTCCATTGTTCTTTTGCGAAAATTTGACCTTGAAATTGACCCGTAATCATAGATGCCAATCGAGTTGCCGTTGCAATTGATCCACCAGAATTGTAACGCAAGTCTAATACTAAATCTGAGACTTGTTGTGCTTTAAGCTGCGCAAAAGCATCGTTAAGTTGGGTTTCAAATCCAGAGAAAAAACCATTATACATAACATAACCTACTTTGTGTGAACCTTGGTTAATGACATTTGAAATTAAAACTGGATTTTCAGATAAATTACTTTTTGTAACTTGAATTGACAGTCCGTTTGGAGTAATCAATCCATTATCATAATCTGCAAAATTTAACGTGTAAATTGTATTTGCTAATAACGATTTATAATTTGAACTTGTTAACGGAATTCCATCTACTGCATAAAAAATTGCGCCACGATTGATATTTTTAGTAGATGCATCCGAATTTGGAATTATATATCGAACCCAACCAAAAATATCTGTTGTGCTTCCTGATTTATATTTTAAACCATAATCAACACCATTATTTAATGTATTTCCAGATAAAATTCCTTCGAGCGCATCATAATCATTGAAAATAACACTAAATCTGTCAATAGTTGCATCTACTCTTAAACTATTAAAAAGAACTTTAGGATCTGAATATCCTGACAAAAAATCGTTTAATTGACTTTGATTTTCAAATCGATTATCATCTAAATTTGTTACATCTGCTTGCCACAAATAATATAAATTCAAACCTTTCCAAACAAAATTATTGACTTGTACTGACTCGGGAACGTTTAAATCATCTTTTATCGCACAATTTGAAACCGACAGTAGCAAAGCAATTAATATTAAAATATATTTGATTTTCATTGTTGCTTTTTAGCTTATTTTTATTCAAATTTACTAAATAAATTAACCCAAAATTTAAGATTTTAAAATGTCTATCAAAAATAATTTACTTCAGATAAAATCACAACTTCCAGCTCATGTAACTCTTGTTGCTGTTTCAAAAACTAAACCTATTGCCGACTTGATGGAAGCTTATGAAAGTGGTCAACGCATTTTTGGTGAAAATAAAATTCAAGAAATGACAACCAAATGGACCGAAATGCCAAAAGATATCGAGTGGCACATGATAGGTCATGTTCAAAGCAACAAGGTAAAGTTTATGGCTCCTTATGTAAATTTAATTCACGGTGTGGAAAGTTTAAAGTTACTTGAAGAAATAAACAAACAAGCTAAAAAAAATAATCGTATTATAGACTGTTTATTACAGTTGTTTATAGCAGATGAAGCAACAAAATTTGGACTTGATGAACACGAACTTTTTGAATTAATAGCATCAGATGCCTTTAAAAACTTGAATAATATTAGAATTGTAGGTCTGATGGGAATGGCTACATTTACTGATGATGATGAAAAAATTAAACTTGAATTTCAAAATTTGAAAACAATTTATGATAAATTGAAAACACAAAATCTTACGAATCATAAAATTGAAATACTTTCGATGGGTATGTCTGGCGATTATAAAATTGCAATCGATTGTGGGAGTACTATGGTTCGAATTGGAAGTAGTATTTTTGGTAGTAGATAAATAAATTTTTAAATAAAAAAATCACGCTCCCTAAAAGCGTGATTAATTTCAAAATCAAACAAAAACTATTAATCAAAAAAAACTATTTTTTCATAAACATGTTAGTATAATATTTTTTACCTGCAGCATTTACTGCAATTGCAATTCCAAAATGTGTGTAATCGCCATCTAAATTTGCTTTGTGACCTGGACTTTGCAACCAAGCATATAAAGCTGAATTTGGTGTAGAAAAATTATAAGCAATATTCTCACCTACTTTTACAGCTCCTAAAACTGCAATTATATTGTTAGACCGTTCTTCAAAATAATCGTGATTTACCACGTTATTATCAATCATATACTGATTGTGTTCCTCAGATTTATAAGAAATATGATTTACAATTTCTAATGGATTTTTTCCTTGACTAACTCTATATTGATTTATCAATTGAGCTAATTGCAACTCATCTTGAGAGTAATTATATTTTGTAATCAGAGTTTCATCAACTTTAGATTCATCAGCATTTTTTGTACATGAAACCATTGTAAACACCAAAACTAATGGCATTAATAAATTGCGTAAAGTTGTTTTCATAGTAGTAGGTTAAGTTTTTAAAGATAGATGTGGGGCAAATTTCTTTATGATTAATATTGATATGAGCTTGTTCCTTTATTGTTATACAATATTACTACTAAACCGTTTAAGTGACAAATAAAATCGATGAAATACATATAATTTATAAATTTATAGGATATATTCTTACGTTATGATGATAAACGAACAATTTTCCAATCAAAATTTGATATTTTTTTATATCGAATTCGGTCATGAAGTCGATTTGGACGACCTTGCCAAAATTCAATTTCAATTGGTTTAACCAAAAATCCACCCCAAATTTCAGGTCTTGGAATTTCTTTTCCATCAAATTGTAATTCCAAATCGTGTAATTTAGTTTCTAGAAATAATCTATCAGGAATAACTTCGCTTTGTGCAGATGCTAAAGCACCTAGTTTGCTTCCATCTGGACGCGATTTGAAATAAGTATCCGATGTTTCTACTGATGTTTTTGCGGCAACTCCTTTAATAATTACTTGACGTTCGATAGATTCCCAAAAAAAAGATAAACATACATTTGGGTTTGACACTATTGCTTTTCCTTTTTCTGATTCATAATTTGTGTAAAAAATAAATCCGTCAGATTCGATTTTTTTTAAAAGAACTACTCTCGATTTCGGAAAATTATCCAATCCAATTGTCGAAATTGTCATTGCATTTACTTCCTCAACTCCACCAAATGCTTCTACTTCTTGAAACCAAGAATTAAATAAATCCATTGGATTTTTGGGAATATTGGTTTCTATTAATTCACTTTTTGAGTAGGATTTACGGTAATTAGATAAGTCTTTCATAACAATTAATTTGATAAAATTTTTATTGCTAAATTACTAGGTTTTGTTTTACAAGAAAAATAAAAGAACGACTAATTATAAAATCTATAGGAGATTTTAAATCTAAATTTTTAGAAAATAATATCTATTTAATTATGATTTTTTGAGCTTTTCAAAAAATTAAAAGTTTAATACATTAATAAAAAATTAAGGTAAAAATGATTTTATCTCTATTTATCAAGAATAGCATCTTGAATTATTTTTTGGATATCTTCCCGAATATTTTCTTTCGATAAACGGTTTGAAGCATTGGAATCAGGATAGGTTCTGTTGGATAAAAAAACATATATAATTTCAGTTTCAGGATCAGCCCAAGCCATAGTTCCAGTAAAACCCGTGTGTCCAAAGCTTGACTTACTTACACAACCACAAGTTGGTCCTTCTTTGGTAAGTTGTGGTTTGTCAAATCCTAATCCTCTTCGATTTCCTTCGGCACAAAAATAACACGTATTAAAAGTATCAAAAGTCGCTGGCGAAAAATAATTTACTTCGCCATAATTTCCTTTTTGAAGATACATTTGCATCATTTTTGCAATGTCAATGCTATTGGAAAAAATTCCAGCATGACCAGCAACGCCACCTTCCATTGCAGCTTCCATATCGTGAACGTAACCTTGAACGGTAGTGTGACGGAAATAAGTATCAATTTCTGTTGGAGGAATTAAACTACAATCATATTTCCGAAGCGGATTGTACATTGTATTATTCATCCCGAGTGATTTGTAAAAATTATCTTGACTCAATTCATCGATAGTTTTTCCTGTTACTTTTTCAAGATATTCTTTAAGAACTATAAAAGTAAAATCACTGTATATATATTCTTTTTTATCAAGTAATTTACTGTTTGCAATTTGCTTCATTATTGTATCGTGATAATCATCTCGAAGAAATAAATTTTCGTCAACTTGCTTTGAAAATCCATCTGTAAGTGTTTTTCTATAATACTTTTCCATAGGATATTTCAAGCTATCCAAAGTTGCTTTGTAAAAAGGAATCCACGCTTGCAAACGAGCATAATGAGACAATAAATCTTTGAATGGAATATCTTTTTTATCAGTATTCTCAAAAATTGGAAGCATTTCGCCAAGTTTAGAATCCAAATTAACCTTTTTCTTATCATACAGTTGCATGATATTAGGTAATGTAGAAACCATTTTAGTTACCGATGCCACATCATAAATATCTCCATTTTGAACTTTTTTCTGATTGTAATAAGTATGATATCCATAGGATTTTTGATAAATAACTTTTCCTCGCCTAGCTACAAGTAATTGAATTCCAGGAGTCATTTTAGCATCAATAGCTTTTTGTGCAACACCGTCAATTTTTGATAAAACTTCCAAACTCATTCCTACATTTTCGGGCGATGTAAAACCTAATCTATTTAATTTTTGAGTTTCTAGTCCAAAATTTACTTTGAAATCATCATTAATAGAAACCGGCAATTTCCCTTTAGATGCTATAGCACCAAAAATTAATTCGGCAGAAACTTCTTGAGCAATATCGCTATTTTGATACGATAAGATAACCCCTTTTATATTTTGAAAACTTGCTATTGCAGACAGTGAATATGGTTTAGTAAAGGCGTCTAAAATGACAGAATTAGTTTTAGAAATTTCCTGAATAAGTGCTAATTCAGAATCTGTAAAATCATGCTTTTTCCACGCTTTATCTGATTTATGAAAACCAATAATTACAGTTGAAAAATCTTTAAGTTTTACTTTTAACGAATCGATATTTGTCTCAGAAATTTCTGTTACATCGGTATATTCTTTCAATGTGGTAACAAATGTTCCATTTAAATCATCGCCTAGTTTTATATACGCAATTTTTTGATTCAAATTTTTAATGGGAAGTATATTTTCCTCATTTTTTAGCACTGTGATTCCATTTTCGTACAATCGATATTGAAGTGCATCTTTCGAGGAAGCATTCAAATCTTGCACTAAATTTTTATCTGAAATAGGTTTATAATGATTTAAACCAGATTTGAATTTATAATGCAAAATCTTTTTGACAGAATGAGACAATCGCTCCTCAGAAATAATACTATCTTGATAAGCTCTGCAAATTTTTTCAGTTGCTAATGGAACATTTTCTGGAAAAAGTAAAATGTCATTTCCAGCCATAAATGCTTCTAAATCAATATCTCCAGGTTTCATAAATTTACTCGCAGCTTTCATGTTTAGCGCATCAGTAAAAATTAAACCGTCAAAACCGAGTTCTTTTTGAAGCAAATTTGTAACCACATTATAGGAAACCGATGTTGGAAAATTTTCGCGAGGTTCCAAACTTGGAATATTAAGATGAGCCACCATTACTGAAACTAATCCTTCATCAAAAAGTCGTTTGTATGGATATAATTCCACAAGTTCCAATCTGTCTTTAGGGAAATTTACTAATGGTAATGCGTAATGAGAATCCAATGCAGTATCGCCATGACCAGGGAAATGTTTACCCGTAGAAAAAATTCCTTGACTTTGAGCACCATCCATAAGTGCAATGGCATGTTCAGTTACATTGACTTTGTCTTCACCAAAAGAACGATGACCAATAATAGGATTTTTTGGATTAGTATTGATGTCTAAAACCGGTGCAAAATTAAACTGGGCACCAATACGCTTAGTTTCATCAGCCATATTAATACCTACTTGCTTAATTAAATTCAAATCTCTAACGGCTCCAAGAGTCATATTCCAAGGATATTTATACGTAGAATCTAATCGCATGTTCAATCCCCACTCAGCATCAATTCCAATAAATAATGGAATTTTAGACTTCGATTGAAATCTATTTGTCAATTTTACTTGTCTGTTTGGTCCGCCTTGAAAAAAAATTAACCCTCCAATATTATTTTCTTTTATTAATTTGTCAACATCATTTACATGAACAGAATCTTTATTAGAATAAGCCGCAACCATAAAAAGTTGTCCAATTTTTTCTTCAAGTGACAATTTAGAATAAATACTGTCAACCCATTTTTTTTCCAAATCAGAATCTGGAAAATAATTTTTACGTTCGGATTTAGCGTGCTGATTGTATGCAATTTCAGGAGTTAAATTTAAATTATCAATGACTTTATTTGAATCTAATGTTGGCGTTTTTAAGGTGCTACAGTTGATAACAAAAAAAGAAATTAAAAATAAAAATATAAGATTTGCCTTTGTTTGCATTGAAAATTAATGTTGATAAAATTTAATAAAGTGCTATTAAATTATTGATTGGATGATTTAATTAAATTAAAAAAATCTGCTGTGCCAACTTTCGCTTGCTGGAATTTCCCAACCATCGTTAAATTCTTCAACAGTATTTACTAAATTGTTAAAAACTATTGTGTTTTCAGATACCGCCTTTTCTTTAGCAAGTTTTTTAAATTCGATTAAAGTTTTGTACGTGACAAATTCGCCTTGTTTAAAAGCAACATTCATTTTATCAAGTAAATCAACTTCAAATTTATTTTCCAAATTTTGAATAAATTCTACTGATTTATCGATGGAACAACCCGTAACTTGTTGCACATTTTGGTTTACAGCCAAAATAATAAAACGATTGTATCGTATTTGAAAAGACGCTTCTAAAGATGCACCATGTGCGGACCAATCGGAAATAAACGCAACCAAATCACCATGAATTGAGGTAACTTCATCATCAGAAAATTTTCTGTTGGACTGATAAATCCAAATTCTGGAATCTTCCGGTAGGTTTTCAAAAGGGATATACATTACGGTATTTTATTATTTTAGGTAGGAATTTATTACAATTAAAATTTATAAATCTTGAGCATTTGCAATGAGTTCGGCAATATCCATAACTTTTACATTGGCTTCTTGCTCTTTATTTTTTACACCATCGCTCATCATTGTGTTACAAAAAGGACATGCAGCTGCAATTATTTCTGGATTAGTTTCCAATGCATCTTCAGTTCGTTCAATATTGATTTCTTTGGAACCTTTTTCAGCATCTTTAAACATTTGTGCTCCTCCGGCACCACAACAAAGACCATTTGCTTTTGAACGTTTCATTTCTACCAATTCAGCATCTAATTTTTTAATTAAATCGCGTGGTGCTTCATAAATATTATTTGCTCGACCAAGATAACAAGGATCGTGAAAAGTTATTTTTTTACCTTTAAACTGTCCTCCTTCTATTGTTAATCTTCCAGAATCTAAAAGCGATTTCAAAAACTCAGTATGATGAATTACTTCATATTTTCCGCCAAGTTCTGGATATTCATTTTTTAAAGTATTGAAACAATGTGGACAAGCAGTTACAATTTTTTTTGCCTCGTATGCATTTAAAACCTCAATATTCATCATGGCTTGCATTTGAAACAAGAATTCGTTTCCAGCACGTTTTGCTGGATCGCCAGTACAACTTTCTTCGGTTCCTAAAACTGCAAACGCTACGTTGGCACGATTTAATATTTTAACAAATGCTTTTGTAATTTTTTTGGCTCTGTCATCAAAACTACCAGCACAACCTACCCAAAATAAAACTTCGGGTTGCTTTCCTTGAGCTAACATTTCGGCCATTGTGGGCACAACTAAACTTTCTGACATCTTTTATTTTAGATTTAAGATAACTGATATTTGATATTTTGAAAATCTAATATCTGTAATCATACATTTAATATCATTCATGTTGTCCATCGTCAAAAACTTCGATGGTTACTTCTTTTTCAATTAAATCGGTAAATTTCCCGCGATAACGAGTTGCTTTTACTAAGTGATTATCAATCCAATGATAATTGCCACCACGTGGTTTTCCAAATAAAATGCCGTGGTATTTAAAACCGTGTTTTTTCAACCATATTTCAGTATATTCTCTGTGTGCTTCTGTCCTTGAAGTAAAAAAGAAAATAATATGACCTTCATCAAACCATTTATTTAAAGTGATTAAAGCATCCGGATAAACCTCTGCTGTTAACATTCGATCTGGTTCTTCATTTGGAATGTCATCACAAACAGTACCATCAATATCTATTAAATAATTTTTTACACCTTCGGGTAAAATCGGACTAATTTTTTGTCCATTTTCTGTTGCAACTAGTAAGGTTTTGTCAATGTCTTCGGTCTTCATTTTTTTATTTATTTTTAATTATGCAATCTACTAACCTCACTTATAGTATTTTGCAAATTATTTATTATTAAAATTAATTTAATTCATTTTTCCAATTCAGTCGATCTTGCTGATTGTATTGCCATGGCGCACCATTATTTTCAATATTGGTCATCATTGCATTTAACGACATTGGCGCTGCACTTTGTTCCATTACTAAAAAGCGACGCATATCCATGATAATAGATAATGGGCTTATGTTTACAGGACATTCTTGTACACAAGCATTACATGAAGTACAAGCCCAAAGTTCTTCGGTGGTAATATAATTATTAAGGAGTGAAATATTGTCTGGAATAAAAACTCCCTTATTTTTATCAATATTTCGACTCACTTCTTCCAACCTATCACGAGTATCCATCATGATTTTTCTTGGCGATAGTTTTTTTCCAGTTTGATTTGCTGGACAAGCATCAGTGCACCGACCACATTCAGTACATGTGTAGGCATTTAATAATTGTACCCAGTTTAAATCTTGAACATCGCTGGCTCCAAATTTTGAAGGAACAGCAGTAACTTCAGCTGGTTGTGTTGCAAAAGGATCAGCATTTGGATCCATCATTAATCGTACTTCTTTAGTAACACTTTCTAAATTATCGAATTGTCCTTTGGGGTTTAAATCGGCATAATAAGTATTTGGAAATGCCAATAAGATATGTAAATGTTTTGAAAAATAAAGATAATTTAAAAAAACCAAAATTCCTGAAATGTGTAACCACCAGAATGTTCGCTCCAACAGGATCACTTTTGCTTCGGACATACCATTAAATAAAGGAGTTAGAAAATGACTTACAGGAAAAGAACCAACTTGTATATAATGATGTGAACCAGCTTGTTGCAACCAAAAATCGGAAGCATTCATCAGCAGAAATAACGACATTAATACAACTTCAAAATAAAGAATATAATTTGCATCTTTTCTAGGTTTTCCATTCAAATCTGAACTAGCAAAACGTTTTAATTTTATTGTATTTCTTCTAATCCAAAAAACTACAACTGCAAATAAAACTAGAAATGCTAAAACTTCAAAAGAACCAATTAAAAAACTATAAAAACCTCCCAAAAATGCAAATACACGATGGGTTCCAAAAAGTCCATCGATTACAATTTCTAGCAACTCAATATTTATAATTACAAAACCAACATAAACAATTACATGAAGCGCTCCAGCAATTGGTTTTTTAACCATTTTAGATTGTCCAAGAGCTATCATAGCCATATTTTTCCATCGAGCAGTAGCATTATCTTTTCGGTCCACATCGTTACCCAAATTGATATTTCGCAACAGCTTTTTTACATTGATAGCAAAATAACCAAATCCGATACTCAACAGTATAGCAAAAAATATATTATCTAAATAATGCATAAATTTTTTTCAATTGAAATTATTTTTTCTCAGCTTCCGCTCCTGCTGGACCTACGTATGGTTTATTTTTCTTACCAAAAAGTGATACATTTATATATCGTGTTGGATATAATCGAAAATCTTGTAACAGTAATTCCAACTCTTTGGATGTTTTTCCAAAATTATTAAAAAGAGATTCATCGTTAAGCAATTTGCCCATAGTACCTTTTCCTGATTCTAATCCTAGTATGATTTTGTCAACATTTGCAATAGACTTCTCCAGAGATTTAACTGCTTTTCCAATATTTGCTTTTGATATTGAATCGGAAATTTTAGAAAAATTGGCAGAAGCATGTTCTACATTTTTTATCGAATTTCCTATTTTAGATTTATTATCTGCAAGAAGCGTATTTACCTCGTTTGATGCTACTTTAAATTGTGCTAAAGTTTGATTTAAATTTTCGAGACTTTTATGAATATTTTGCTTTGTTTTAGTATCTAAAACCTCATTAACGCTTAGCATCATCGCATTTGTATTGTCCAAAAGTTTTTCTAATTTTTTCTTTAAAGGATCTATTTGACCCGCTAAACTTTCAATTAAACCAGTTTTGGTGCTAGAAACTAAAAAATCTCCTGATACAGCAGGCGTGGTTTCTTTAAAGTTTGGAATAATTGAAATTTGTTTCCCGCCAATTGGACTTGGCGAATAAATCTCGGCTATGCTTCCTTTTGAGATTGGAAAATCGTTTTTTATTTGAAGTTCTACCACTAACTTTCCATTTTTCTCCAAATCAATTTTTTTTACTTTTCCGATATTTAATCCATTTAAAGTAACCATAGACGATGGTGCAATTCCCTCTACATTATCATATACTACATAAAATTTTCGGTAATCGGTAAATAAATCACTTCCTCTTAAAAAGCTGTAACCCCAAATAAACAATAATATGGATGCAATAATTAATATTGCGGTTTTAATTTCGCGTGTTAATTTCAAAATAGTAATTTTTTACAAATTTAATAAAATAGTTTAATTATTGACTAACTGCTTCTCGAACCGAAATACTTTTTCCGTTTTTAAAAGCTATTAAAAAAGCTGTTTTATAACCTTTAGTTTTTGCAGTTTCTAGCAAATTTTTGGCTTCTTCATAGTTTGAAGTTTCACCGTAGATGTATTTATAAAGCGAATTTGTTTGATCGATAGATACATCTTTTAAACCTTTAAAATTACTTGGGTTTAAAGCGACTTTCTTATTGCTTGCTGATAGTTGTACTTTATAAATTATTCCTGAATCAGACGTTTTAAATTCTGCTTTTTTAGGATTATCAAGTTTTATAGAATCCGGATTTTTAGATTCATTTTTTGTTTTGATAGGTTGCTCTTGAACTCTTTCAGATGGTTTTTCTCCTTGATAATCATTTGTGCCACCATCAAAATAATCTTTTTTGTATCCAATTATGGCCTTTGCAATTGCATCGGCAACTTCTTGTTGCCCTTCTTCTGAATCTAATTTTGCTCCTTCAACTGGATTTGAAATAAATCCAGTTTCAATCAAAACTCGTGGCATATATGCTTTGTGTAAAACCATATATGGTGCTTGTTTTACGCCACCACCACGACTTTTTTTGCCTAAATCGGCAACAAATCGGTCTTGAATTTTTCCTGCTAGCACAATACTGTTTTCCAGAAATTCCTCTTGCATTATGGTCATTCCCAACATAGATTCAGGTTTACCTGGATCATAACCTTCATATTTAGTTTTATAATCCTTTTCCATCGTAATTACCTGATTCTCGCGTTTTGCCGCTTCTAAATTTGATGCATTTTTGGACATACCCATTACATAAGTCTCGGTTCCATCAGCAACCGTATTTTTATTTGCGTTGCAATGAATTGATACAAAAATCGAAGCATCAGCTCGATTTGCAATATTTGCACGTTCGACTAAATCAATAAATACATCCGTTTTTCTAGTAAAAATAACATCAATATTTGGATTTTTTTCTAATATTTTGCCTACTTTAAGTACCAATGCTAAAGTGATATTTTTTTCAATATGCCCGTTGTAAACTGCGCCAAAATCGTGTGCTCCATGACCTGCATCTAACGTGACTTTAAATTTATTAGATTGTGAAAATGAATTAGTTGCGATTAGCATCACAATAAAAACAAGGCTTTTTCTAATTTTTATGTAGGTAATCATAGGTGATAAAGTTAATTTTAATTAAAACCAATCGGTTATAAAATTATTAAATGTCTATTTTTGACAAGAAATAATATGTAGTTTTGGCAGTTCAAATACCAAGCCATAATTTTACAAAAATAGTATTTAAACCGTTGCGTACAAACTTATTTTTTATCGTTTTATCAGCTATTTTCCTAACATTAGGAACTGAATCGATGTTTGGACAAGAGCAACCCTCAAAAATAAGAACTTTATCTGTTAAAAATCAAATTAATACAAAGCAAAAAGTAGAAAAAAAAGAAACTGATATCAAGGTAAATACAACTGAAAAAGTAATTACCATTACTCCAGATTCTACAAATAAAAAGAAACCTCTACTAGAAGGTAAAGTCAAGTATAAAGCCAAAACATCGGCGAAATTTGACCAAAAGAAAAAAATTCTAATACTTTATAACGAAGCCGAATTATATTACCAAGAGTACATATTAAAGGCAGGAATCATTGTTTTTGATTACGCTAAAAATGAAGTTTATGCTGGAAGATTGAAAGACAGTGCTGGAAAATATACACAATATCCAAATTTCAAACAAGGTTCAAATGTTGTAGAACCCGATTCCATACGTTTTAATTTTAAAACTAAACGCGCTCTTGTCTGGAATTCAAGAACCTCGCAACAAGAAATGAACATCAAATCTGATATTACAAAAAAGGAAAATGATTCGGTTTATTTTATGAAAAATGCCCGATTTACAACCGCTAAAGATTTAGATGATCCAGAATATTATTTTATAACTGATAAAGCAAAATTTGTCCCTGGAAAGAAAATTGTGGTAGGGTTAACAAATCTAGTCATTGCTGGCGTACCAACTCCAGTTGCTTTGCCATTTGCTTTTTTTCCAATAACCACAAAAAGCCATTCTGGAATTTTACTTCCTACTTATGGTCAAAGCGCGCAACGTGGTTATTCGCTTCAAAACGGAGGTTATTATTTTGCTTTGAGTGACAATTATGATTTGGCAGTTTTAGGAGATTATTATACCAATGGAAGTTATGCCATGCGATTTGAATCGGCTTATGCCAAAAAATATAAGTTTAACGGAAATATAAATATAAGGTACGAAAATCTTATAAACAGCGAACGTGGTTTTCCAGATTATGCAAGGAGTAATTTGTACAACATCCAATGGTCACATACTAAAGATGGAAAATCAAATCCAAACTCAAGATTCTCCGCATCAGTAAATCTTGGAAGTAGTAATTATTTTCAACAATCCATAAATCAAGCCAATATTGGTTCGTCACTAAACAATACCTTAAGCTCTTCCATTTCGTATTCAAAAGTTTTTAACACTGTACCTCAAGTAAGTATGTCGTTATCGGCAACTCATTCTCAAAATACGCGTACACAGCAAATTAGCATGACATTGCCAACTTTAACAACCAGTGTTGATCGAATTTATCCATTTGCTCCTAAAGATGGTTTGAAAAAAGGATTTATAAAAAACATCAATTTACAATACAATCTTAACGCTAAAAATGACATTCAAACCACCGAAGAATTTTTCTTTAAGAAAGAGATGTTTGCCAATGCAAAGACTGGTTTTTTACACACTATTCCTCTGAGTACAAATTTCAAGGTTTTTAAATATTTCAGTGCGACATCATCTGTAAATTACAGTGAAGTTTGGACCTTACAAACCATTAAAAGAAGTAGTGATTTTGTTACCAATAAAATTGTTGACACTCGCGTGAATGGTTTTGACGCTTTTAGAACCTATTCGTTTTCAAACAGCATTGGAACTACTATTTACGGAACGTTTAATTTTAAAAATAGTCGCATTCAATCCATCAGACACGTCATGAGACCAAGTGTTTCTCACAGTTATGGTCCAAGTTTTTCTAGATATTTTCAACAATATGAAACAGCATCTGGTTATGCTGATTATACTCGGTTTGAGGGAAGCATCAGTTCACCAAATAACGGATATTCAAATTCGATTGGAGTAAATTTAAGCAATACTTTTGAAGCTAAAGTGACTGATAGAGATTCGACTAAAGTAGAACCTAAAAAAATAATGTTGTTAAATAACTTAAACTTTTCTTCAAATTATGATTTGGCTCAAGCTCGATGGTCAGATATTGGAATTACAGGCGGAACATTACTTTTTAACCAAAAAATGAACGTCAATTTTAGAACTGTTATTTCACCTTACGCTTTAAGAAATCAAACTACAAATGAGGTAATTGCAGATCCGTTTCGAGTAACTTCTGCAAACATGACTATTGGATATTCCATAAGCAGTTCAGGAAAAGACAAGGAAAAAGAAAATAAACAAGGTGCACTAAATGGTGGTCGAAAAGACGATTTGTTTGGAACAAATACAGATATTGGCGACAATAGAGACAGCCAATTTAAAAAAGACGATGCAAAAGAGGATGAATTTGCAGGATTTTACAATGTAAAAATACCTTGGGATATGACTTTTGCTTACACAATTACCTACTCCAATTTTAGTAATGAGAAAAAAATATCTGGAAACACTTTGATGATTTCAGCCAATACTGATTTGACTCCTAAATGGAAAATTGGAGTTTCAACCGGTTACGATTTAGTACAAAAAGGAGTTACGTTTACACAACTTCGTTTAAATCGTGATTTAATGAGTTGGAACATGAGTTTTAACTGGAATCCATTTGGTCAAAATTCCTATTGGGGATTTTTTATTGGGATAAAAGCAGGTGTGTTAAAAGATATTAAATACGACAAACGTTATCAAGCTGACCGAATTTTAAAATAAAAAATGAAATGAAAAAAATTATTTTTACAGATAAAGCTCCAGCTCCTATTGGACCATATAACCAAGCGATTTTAATAAACGGAACCTTGTATACTTCTGGACAAATTGCTCTAAATCCAGATACAATGGAATTAATTCAGGATTCTATTGAAAGTGAGACCAAGCAAGTCATGGAAAATTTGAAAGCAGTACTAGAAGCTGCGGAAATGAGTTTTGAAAATGTTGCTAAAACAACCATTTTCATAATGAATATGAACGATTTTTCTAAAATAAATTCTGTTTATGAAACTTATTTCGATGAAAAAACAGCACCTGCTAGAGAAACCGTTCAAGTTGCTTGTTTACCAAAAAATGTTTCTATAGAAATATCAATGATTGCAGTGCAGTAATTTTTAAATTTCTAATTTCAGAGCAAAACAAACTGCTTCATTTTTGCAAATTTTGTATAATATAATATCTTCGTTTTCTAATACTTTAATTTCTAATTTTTCTCCTAAAGCTACTTCTTTTAAATAGTTCATTTCTAACGATTTTATCTTTAGGTTTATTATTAAATTAATGTCAGTTGTATCCAAACACCATTCAAGATATTTTACGCTATTTGCATGATTTATAATATCTAAATCGGACAAAGCAACTTTTTTTTGGGTTGAATTTTCAAAAATTCCTTCACTATTTATTTTAGAAAATTTAATAAGGGTAGCATCATGATTTGGGAATTTTTCAAAATGTTCATTCGGCAAAGCCAAATTTTCTGGACGCCGAGTATTGGTATTAAAAACGGCCCAAAAAGTCTCGCAACCTATTATTTTTTCTGTACCAAGATACATTTCTAAACATCGAATAGATCTCGAGTTTTCGAGCGATTTAATCCAAGTTTTTACTGTAACAACATCTCTCCATTTGGGTAAATTATTTATTTCAACTCTCATTCTGCTCAAAACCCAAGCTTGATTATAATGTTGCATATCTGTAAAACTTATACCTCCAAGTTCAGCATGAAATCCTGCGGTAAGTTGAAAAATATTACATAAATCAGTATATTTTAAATATCCGTTTGGGTAACATTGCAAGAAATTAATCTCCCATTCTTGTGAATAAACCGATGTAAAATTTGCTGAAATCGACATAAATTTTAATTAAATAAAATAAAACAAATGATTCAATAAAAGTCAAAAATACAACTATTAAAGAAGATATTGGAAAGTGTAAATCAACATTTTTATTAGTTTTTTTTATAGTTTTTACATAAATTAGCCAACTTAAAAATTAAAAAAAATCTATGAAAAATACTGCTTTAACTCACATTCACGAAAGTCTTGGTGCAAAAATGGTTCCGTTTGCGGGTTACAATATGCCTGTATCTTACGAAGGCGTTAATGCGGAACATGAAACCGTGAGAAATTCGGTTGGAGTTTTTGATGTTTCGCACATGGGAGAATTTTTGTTATCTGGCGAAAATGCTTTGGCACTCATCCAAAAAGTAACTTCTAATGATGCATCAGTTTTAGAAATTGGTCGTGCACAATATTCTTGTTTACCTAATGAAACTGGTGGAATTGTAGATGATTTAATTATTTATAAAATAAAAGAAAATCAATATTTACTGGTTGTAAATGCATCTAATATCGAAAAAGATTGGGATTGGATTTCAAAATACAATGATTTGAATGTTGACATGAAAAATCTTTCTGATGATTATTCATTACTCGCAATTCAAGGTCCAAAAGCAATTGAAGCCATGCAATCGCTAACTTCGGTTGATTTGAGTGAAATAAAATATTATAATTTTGAGGTTGCGGACTTTGCAGGAATTGAGCATGTAATAATCTCGGCAACAGGATATACAGGTTCTGGTGGATTTGAGATTTATTGTAAAAATTCGGAAGTAGAACAAGTTTGGAACAACGTTTTTGAAGCTGGAAAAGCGTTCGGAATAAAGCCCGTTGGATTAGCAGCACGAGATACTTTGAGATTGGAAATGGGATTTTGTTTGTACGGAAACGACATCAACGATTCAACTTCTCCATTGGAAGCAGGATTAGGATGGATTACAAAATTTAATAAAGCGTTTATAAATTCAGAAAATTTGAAAGCTCAAAAAGAAGCAGGAGTTTCTAGAAAATTAGTTGGTTTTGAATTGATAGACAGAGGAATTCCGCGTCATGATTATGATATTGTTGATAAAAATGGAACTAATATCGGAATTGTAACCTCGGGAACAATGGCACCAAGTTTAGGTAAAGCTATCGGAATGGGATATGTAAAATCAGAATTTGCAACTGTCGATAGTGAAATTTTTATAGTTATAAGAGATAAAAAAATTGCAACAAAAATTGTAAAAATGCCATTTTACAAGAAGTAGATAAGTTCAAATGCAACAACTAAAATGAAATTGATTTTGAAATTGAAAAACTTATATTTGCAAACAATTAAATAAATTCTGAAATAATATCAGATTAAAAATAGAAATGGGAAGAGCATTCGAATTTAGAAAAGGACGAAAAATGAAACGTTGGTCAGCAATGGCTAAGGCGTTTACTCGTATTGGAAAAGATATTGTAATGGCAGTTAAGGAAGGTGGTCCAAATCCTGAGGCCAACTCTCGTCTGCGTGCTGTTATTCAGAATTCTAAGGCTGTAAATATGCCAAAAGAAAACGTTGAAAGAGCGATTAAAAAAGCAACCGACAAAGATACAGCCAACTATAAAGAGCAATTGTTTGAAGGTTACGCACCACACGGAATTGCAATTTTAATTGAAACTGCAACTGATAATAATAACAGAACTGTTGCTAACGTAAGAAGTTATTTCAACAAATGTAATGGAACTCTGGGAACACAAGGTTCGGTGGAATTTATGTTTGATCACACCTGTAACTTCAGAATTCCAAATAACAATCAAGATATTGAAGAAATGGAATTAGAATTCATCGATTTTGGCGCTGAAGAAATTTTTGCTGACGAAGACGGAATTTTAATTTATGCACCTTTCGAGAGTTTTGGAGCTATTCAAAAAGAATTAGAAAATCGTGGTATCGAAATTTTATCTTCTGGATTTGAAAGAATTCCGCAAGTAACCAAAAAATTAACTCCAGCCGAAGTTGCCGACGTGGAAAAACTTATCGAAAAGATTGAAGAAGATGATGATGTGATGAACGTTTATCACACTATGGATGAATCAGAATAAAAGAATACATCACTTTTTTTAAATAAAATCCGTTTTGAATTGAACAAAACGGATTTTTTATTTTCACAAAAATTTATAATTTGATAAATAATTAACAAACTATATAATACTACTTTTACAAAAAAAATCAAATGGCTCGATTTGTTGAAAACGATTTACCTAAAGCAAAACTAAACGCAAGTTCTCTAAGCAAAGCTATATTAATCTTTAAATATGCTGGAAAGAATAAATGGAAATTTTATGTTGGACTGGTTTTTTTGTTACTTACAAGTATTACTGCATTAGCTTTTCCAAAATTTCTTGGAATGTTAGTGGATTGTGTTGCAAGTAAAAATTTAGCTATGGCAAACAAAATCGCGCTGGGTTTGTTTGGTGTTTTGCTTTTACAGTCCTTATTTTCATTTTTCAGATTGTCCTTATTTATAAATTTTACCGAAAATACGTTAGCAAATATTCGGTTTGCATTGTATGAAAATCTGATAAAGTTACCCATGTCATTTTACTCTCAAAAAAGAGTTGGCGAACTTAACAGTCGCCTGAGTGCCGATATTTCGCAACTACAAGATACTTTAACGAGTACAATTGCAGAATTTTTAAGACAATTTATTTTAATCATTGGAGGATTTATAATTTTAGCCACAATAAGTCCAAAACTTACACTAATGATGATGTCGATTGTGCCAATTGTTGCAGTTGCTGCGGTAATTTTTGGTCGATTTATTCGAAAATATGGAAAGAAAACACAAGATAAAGTTGCCGAAAGTCAAGTTGTTGTTGAAGAAACCCTGCAAGGTATTACTAATGTAAAAGCTTTTGCAAACGAATGGTATGAAATACAACGATATAAAAATAAAATAAATGAAATTGTCAAAATCGCAATAAAAGGTGGTCAATATCGTGGATTTTTTGCATCGTTTATTATTATTTGTCTTTTTGGAGCCGTTGTAGCTGTAGTTTGGTATGGCGTGACTTTAACCATAACTGGTGACATGAAAAACGTAGGGCAACTTATTTCATTTGTATTGTATTCTGCATTTATTGGCGCCTCTTTTGGCGGCATCGCCGAATTGTATTCTCAACTGCAAAAAGCTATAGGCTCAACTGAACGTATTTTTGAATTATTAGAAGAGAAACCCGAAAAAATTTCCAGTAAGCATCAAGTTGTCACCGAAAAAATTAAAGGGAATGTTACTTTTAAAAATGTTGCCTTTAGCTATCCATCGAGACCAGAAATTCAAGTTTTAAAAGATGTGAATTTCACAGCAAATTTTGGTCAAAAAGTAGCGATAGTTGGTCCAAGTGGCGCTGGAAAATCAACTATTTCATCACTTCTGCTACGTTTTTACTCTATTGATGGCGGACAAATTTTGATTGATGATAAAAATATTTATGACTATGATTTAGAAAATCTTCGAGGTAATATGAGTATTGTACCGCAAGATGTGATTTTATTTGGAGGAACAATTAGAGAAAACATTGCTTACGGAAAACCAGATGCTTCCGAAGAAGAAATATTTTTAGCAGCAAAACAAGCTAACGCGTTAGATTTTGTAAATGGATTTCCCGAAAAATTTGAAACTTTAGTTGGTGAAAGAGGCATTAAACTTTCTGGTGGACAACGCCAACGCATTGCTATTGCTCGAGCATTATTGAAAAATCCAAGTATTTTAATTTTAGACGAAGCCACATCATCTCTAGATAGTGAAAGTGAAAAATTAGTTCAAGAAGCTTTGGAAACTTTGATGCACGGTAGAACAAGCATCATCATCGCTCACAGATTAGCCACAATAAGAAGTGCTGATGCAATTTTAGTTTTAAACGAAGGTAAAATAGCCGAAAAAGGAACTCACAAAGAATTACTGGAAATTGAAAACGGGATTTATAAAAATTTAAGTAATTTACAGTTTAGTGAATATTAAAATTCAATTTTTGTTTCTGTAATTAGCCAATCTAGTTTTTAAAGTTTTAAAGTTTTCCTTACATTTGCTATCGAATAAATTTCTATGGAACAATTTGTAGTATCAGCTCGAAAATACCGACCACAAACATTTAAAGATGTCGTTGGGCAACAGGCTATTACAAATACTTTACTCAATGCAATAGAAACTAATCATTTAGCTTCAGCATTACTTTTTACTGGTCCAAGAGGAGTTGGAAAAACAACTTGCGCTCGCATTTTAGCTCGAAAAATAAATCAACCTGGATACGATGATCCACTAGAGGATTTTGCATTTAATGTTTTTGAACTCGATGCTGCATCTAATAATTCGGTAGATGATATTAGAAGTTTAATAGATCAAGTTCGAATTCCACCACAAACAGGACAATATAAAGTTTATATTATTGATGAAGTTCACATGTTATCTTCTTCGGCGTTTAATGCATTTTTAAAAACACTAGAAGAACCGCCAAAACATGCGATTTTTATCTTAGCCACAACTGAAAAGCACAAAATAATTCCGACCATTTTATCTCGTTGTCAAATATTCGATTTTAAGCGAATTACGGTTAAAGATGCTAAAGAACATTTAGCGGAAGTTGCACAAAGTCAAGGTGTTATTTTTGAAGATGATGCGCTGCATATTATTGCGCAAAAAGCAGATGGAGCGATGCGAGATGCGCTTTCAATTTTTGATAGAGTAGTTTCATATTGTGGGAACAATTTAACACGTCAAGCAGTTACTGAAAACTTGAATGTTTTAGATTATGAAACCTATATCAACATCACTGATTTAATTTTAGAAAATAAAATTCCCGACCTTTTAATTTCTTTCAATGAAATTTTATCTAAAGGTTTTGATAGTCATCATTTTATAGCTGGTCTTGCAAGTCATTTTAGGGATTTGTTAGTGGCGAAAAATCCTGCAACACTTTCATTATTAGAAGTTGGTGAACAAGCTCAAAAAATGTATGAAATGCAATCTCAGAAATGCAATCAAGAATTTCTTTTGAAAGGTATTGAAATAGCAAACGATTGTGATTTAAAATACAAATTATCTCAAAATCAACGACTTCTTATAGAACTTTGCTTGATGCAGTTAGCTTCAATCACCTTTGATGGTGAAAAAAAAAAGTTGATTTCATAATTCCATCTACACATTTTAAAAACACTTCGTATTCGATCGTTGAAACTCAAACTGCTAAAGTTGAAACTACTAGAGTTGAAGAACCAAAAGGTGATGTTGTAAAACAAATTTCAGAAAATGTTGAAATCAAAACCGACACAGAAATTGTAACTCCTATTCATTCAACTTTACTGATTCCACAGGATTCAGCTGGTGTTTCTGCGTTTTCTATGGCAAGTATTCGAGCCAAAAAAGCATTGCTGGAATCTCAAAAAGGAATTGTAAAAGTAGAAGAAAAATTACCTACCGAAACATTCACCGAAAACGAAATGTTGACTTTTTGGTACAAATATGCGCAACGTTTAAACGATAAAGGATACATGATTATGGAATCGTTGTTGCGAATAAGTGATCCAAAATTAGATGGATTCAATATAATTTATGAACTCCCAAACGAAGGTTCTAAGATAGATTTCGACCGCGAAAAAAGCGAACTTCTTGCTTATTTAAGAAGTCATTTGCACAATCATGACATTAGTATTGAGGTTGTTGTAAACGAAACTATAAAGAGTAAAGTTGCTTTTACACCTCAAGATCGATACAACCGACTTAACGAGATAAATCCAAATTTAGAGCTATTTAAAAAAATGTTCGATTTAGAATTATAAAACAAAACCCTGTATTTTTTAAATTAAAAAGGTCGTAACAAAAACGTGCTTGGTACGTCTTACTTTCATAATTTAAAAATTTCACACTTGGAAACCATCTTATCAATTCAGAATTTAAATAAACGTTACGGTAAAGTTCATGCTGTAAATAATGTTTCTCTGGAAATCCAGAAAGGTAATGTTTACGGAATTTTAGGCCCAAATGGAAGCGGAAAATCCACAACTTTAGGCATTGTTTTAAATGTTGTAAATAAAACATCGGGAAGTTACAGTTGGTTTGGTGGCTCAATGGAAACTCATGATGCTTTAAAGAAAGTTGGTGCAATTATAGAGCGTCCAAATTTTTATCCTTACATGACTGCCAAGGAAAATTTGGAACTGGTTTGTAAAATTAAAAATATAAAAAGTTCAAAAGTTCAAGAAAAACTTGAAATCGTTGGTTTAATAGATAGAAAAGACAGTAAATTCAATACGTTTTCGTTAGGAATGAAACAAAGGCTTGCCATCGCATCGGCTCTTTTAAACGACCCTGAAATTTTAATTTTAGACGAACCTACAAACGGACTCGATCCACAAGGAATTCATCAAATTAGAGATATAATAAAATATATTGCCTCACAAGGAACGACGATTTTATTAGCTTCTCACCTACTTGATGAAGTTGAAAAAGTTTGTACTCATGTTTTGGTTTTGCGAAAAGGAGAAATTTTATATTCAGGACTTGTTGGTGGCATGTCGAATAATTCTGATTTTTTAGAACTTCAATCAGATGATAATGATAAACTGATAACCGTTTTACAACAATTTCCCAACATAGAATCTGTTAAAGAGGAAATGGGAAAAATTTATGTGTATTCCAAAGAACCAATCAATCCAGCAACTATAAATAAATATCTGGCTGAAAGAGCCATATTTTTAAATCATTTGGTACAACGAAAACACAGTTTAGAAGAACAGTTTTTGGAACTTACAGCGCAATAATTTTTTGGCTATTTATCTAAAATCAACAATTCCTACTCTTAAAAACAAACAAAATGAATCGACTTTTAGCAATTGAATTACAAAAAATATGGAAAAATAAAGCTAGCAGAGTTTTAACTTCAACCTATTTTATTTTGCTCACATTTATTGCATTGATAGCAGCTATAAAATTTGATATTGGACCTATAAAATTTCATCTAGCTGATGAAGGAATTTTTAATTTTCCGTACATCTGGCACTTCAATACTTATATTGCCGCCATTTTAAAATTCTTTTTGGCAGTTGTAATTGTATCAATGATGGCAAACGAATACAGCTATGGAACATTAAAACAAAATTTGATTGATGGTTTGTCGAAAAGAGAATTTATTGAATCTAAATTTTTGACCGTTGTTGTTTTCTCGGGAATTTCAACTCTATTCATCTTTACAATTTCGCTAATTTTAGGTTTGATTTTTTCATCCTATACTGAAATTTCAATCATATTTTCGCAAATGGAGTATCTGTTAGCTTATTTTGTGAAGCTCGTTGGTTTCTTTTCTTTTTGTTTATTTCTGGGAATATTTGTTAAAAAATCGGCATTTGCTTTAGGCTTTTTGTTGGTTTGGAATATTATTGAAGGTATAATTTCTGGAATTTTAACTTTTAAAGTTTTTCCAGATAATCATGATACAGCTTCTAATATTACCCAGTTTTTGCCCTTACAATCTATGAGTAATTTGATAATCGAACCTTTTTCCAGATTGTCGATTGTAAAAAATATTGGCACTCAAATAGGCGTTGCAGGCACAAAAGATTATGCTGTTCATTGGTATTCCATATTGATAGTACTTTGCTGGACTGCAATTTTTATATTTCTATCTTTTAAACTTTTGAAAAAACGCGATTTGTAGTATCTTTGCCGATGCTATGAAAAGTTGTAAAATATTCGTTTTCACCTTATTTCAATTACTTTTTTCCCAACTTATTTTTTCACAAAATATAGTTGTTGACGATACTTTTTCTGCTACACAACTTGTTCAAAATGTATTATTAAATAATAGCGGTTGCGCCACATCGGCAAATGCTGCTGTAACCGGTGATAATTTTAGTCCAGGCGAACAGAGTTACGGAAAATTTACTTACAGTGGTACAGATTTTCCTTTTTCAAGTGGTGTTGTTTTAAGCACTTCGAGAGCACATCGTACGGCAGGTCCAAACACCGATTTAATAAGTGAAGGCAGTACAAGTTGGCTTGGTGATTCCGATTTGGAGCAAGCACTTTCAATAAGTGGAACCATAAATGCAACTTCGCTAGAATTTGATTTTACACCTTTAACCAGCCAAATTAGTTTTGATTACATTTTTGCATCCGAAGAATATCACGATGCTGCACCGTGTACTTATTCTGACGGATTTGCTTTTTTATTAAAAGTTGCCGGAAGTACAACACCTTATCAAAATTTAGCTTTAATCCCAAATACTACAATTCCAGTTAAAGTAACATCGGTTCATCCTGATATTCCAGGAAGTTGTGTTGCCGAAAATGAAACCTATTTTGGTAGTTACAATGGTACAGCAAGTCCAATAAATTTAAATGGTCAAACTGTAAAAATGACTGCTAAATCCAATGTGATTCCTGGAACTACCTATCATATAAAATTAGTTATAGCAGATGAACAAAATTACAAATATGATTCCGCAATTTTTTTAGGTGGTGGTAGTTTTGATGTTGGAACTAATTTAGGTCCAAACCGACTTATAGCAACAAATAATGCTTTATGTACTGGCGAAACTTATGTTTTAACAGCCAACGAAGCTGGAATAAATACCTATAAATGGTTTAAAAATGGAGTTCTTCAAACAGAAACGTCATCATCATACTTGGTTTCAAGTTCTGGAATTTATAGTGTCGAAATTACTTTAGGAAATACAATTTGTACAGCAAGTGGATCGGTTACTATTGAATATTCAAATCCACCTGTTTTAGCATCTCCAGTAACTTTGGTTCAATGTGATGATAATAATGATGGGATTTCAACTTTCAATTTGACTAAGCTTGATGCAATCATCAAACAAGGTGCTACAGGATTAAGTGCGGTAACGTATTATCAAAATCAAAATGACGCAACAAATCAAAATAATCCAGTTTTGAATCCTACTTCATTTCAAAATACAACTACAAATTCATTAATTGCAAGAGTAACTAATTCTAACGGATGTCCAGCATTTGCAACTGTATTACTTCAAATAGCAAATAATGTATTGCCTGTAATAAATACAATTACAAAATGTGATGATGATGGAACTTTTGATGGAATCACATCAATTGATCTTGCAACATTGGTTACGCCACAAATAACTTCTGGTTTACCAAGCGGTTTGATTGTTGAATATTACAACACTATTAACGATGCTGTGATTCAAAACAATACACTTTCAAACAACTTTACAAATACAACAGCCAACAATCAAATACTATATGCTCGAATTGTTAATGGTCCAGATTGTTACGGAATTATTCCCGTAACGCTTCAAATAGTTACTTTTAATGTAGCCGATTTTAATGATCAAACAGTATATTTATGTGCAGGAAGTTCGATTAATTTAGCTGTCGCAATAGGATTTAATTCTTATTTATGGTCAACAGGAGCTATTTTGCCATCGATAACGACGAATGCAACAGGAAATTATACCGTTACAATTACCAACTCTTATGGATGTGTAGCTACTAAAAAATTTATAGTAGCTGGCTCGAGCGAACCTACAATTACAGCAATTGAAATTTCTGATTTTTCGGAAAACGAAAATTCAGTTTTGATAACTGTTTCAGGCTCGGGAGTTTATGAATATTCTTTAAACGGAACAAACTTTCAGGATAGTCCTTTTTTTTCAAATGTATTAATCGGTCAATATACTTTTGTAGTAAGAGATAAAAATGGCTGTGGTACCGCTAATCAAACTATAGAGGTTTTAGATTATCCGATATTTTTTACTCCAAATGGAGATGGAATCAATGACAAATGGCAAATTAAAAATTTAAATAGTAACGATATAACCTCGATTTTTGATCGATTTGGAAAACTTATTTATACATTTAACGGAACTGATTTTGGCTGGAATGGATTATTAAATTCAAACCAAATGCCTGCAACCGATTATTGGTTTGTAACCACTTTAGAAACTGGCAAAATTGTAAAAGGACATTTTTCACTAAAAAGATAAAAATTAGTAAATATTTATTAATTTTATAACATGAAAAAGAGTCCAATTATTTTCCTGTTCACCTTCCTATTTTCTATGTGTGGTTTTGCCCAATTTAGCAAAACACATTTTATGCCACCAATTTCAAATTCGAATAGCGTTGTTCCTGGAGATCAAGATTTATACATTTCTACACCAAGTATTACTCCCGTAAATTTTGTCATAAAACAACTTGGTAGTACTACAATTTCTGGAACTGTTTCTCGAGATACTCCTTATGTATTTGATACTGCTGCCAATGGAAACCCGAATCAATTTATTGTAGAAGAAAATTCAGTAAATACAATATTATCAAATCGAGGTTATATTATAGAGGCAGAAGATGTAGTTTATGTAACGGGACGCACCATAGATGTTTCAGGTAATCAAGCTGGTGCAGTTGTTTCTAAAGGTTTAGCTGCACTAGGTACTGAATTTAGAATTGGAGCCTTTTTAAATACTTTAACATCTAATTACTCTGATAGGCATTACACTTTTGTATCCATTCTTGCTACCGAAAACAATACAACAGTAAATTTTAGTAATATTAAACCAGGAGTAAGCTTGCTGAATAATGCTACTGCTGGAAATACTCCTTCGAGTATAATGTTAAATGCAGGTCAAAGTTTTGTTATGGCTGTCAAAGGTCCTACACCACTCCCAAATAAAGATGGTTTAATAGGATCGTTAGTAACATCAGATAAACCTATTGCCGTAAATTGTGGTTCATTTGGCGGTACAAATGGCGAATTAGGAAATCTTGATTTAGGTTATGATCAAATTGTGTCAGCTGAGCGAACTGGTCATGAATATATTTTTATTAAAAGTACAGGTCAGGATAATGTAGAGCGCGTTTTATTAATTGCAAATAAAAACAACACCCCAATTTATAAAAATGGAAGCACAACACCTATAACAACCTTAAATGCAGGACAGTATATTGCTCTTACAGGAAGCGATTTCGATTTGAACGGTGTTATGTACATAAATTCTGATAATCCTGCAACTCCAACAATTGAAGAAACTGTATTTGCTTATCAAAGTGTTGGTGATGGTACTAGAGGGGATCAAGCTAATCAACAATTATTTTTTGTTCCACCTTTGAGTTGTAAAACTCCTAAAGAAATAAATAATATCCCATTTATAGACAAAATAGGGAACATAACCTTTGATATTGGTAGAGCCACTATTACTACAAAAGTAGGATCTCCAGTTACATTCATAATTAATGGTACTAATTATACTTTAGCAGGGCTTGCAGCAATAGGGGTTAATTATGTAGGACCTATTGCTGTAACTGGCAATTCTATCTACGAATGTTATGTACTTACGGGTTTAACAGGCAATGTTTCGATTTTTTCTACTACAGAACTTTATGTTGCAGCTTATGGAACTGGAGGCGCAGCAACTTTTGGTGGCTATTATTCTGGTTTTACCTTTAAACCCGAAATTTCATTTCAACCCTTAGTAGCAACGCAGTCGTTTTGCATTCCAAATGTGGAATTAAAAGTAAGTACTTTGAGTGGTTTTGATTCCTATCAGTGGTATTCTGGTTCTACTCTTATTGCAGCACCGCAAGGAACTTCAAATATCTTTTTTCCTACTATTCCAGGATATTATCACGTTTCTGCGGGTATAAATAATTGTGGTCCACAATTAATTTCTGACGATATTCCTGTAAGTAATTGTCCAACAAATCGAGATAACGATGTAGCAAATGATAATATTGATTTAGATAATGATAACGACGGAATTACAAATTGTACTGAATCGTATGGTGATTTGAATTTAAATTTATCCAATAGTGCCTCGGGAACTATTAGCGTTGGCAATTATTCTAACTCATTTACGGGTGTCGTTTCTACCTCTGGAACAGCAAGTGCGATTCCCTATGCAGGAAATTCAGACGGAAGTTTTGTAACCGAAGTTCCTGCAGGAAAAGGAAATTCGGTAACTTATAAACTCACATTTGCAAACCCAATATCTGTAGGAATAGAGTATATCACTACGGCAAATGCTACTGATTTATTAAATCCGAATGCAAATTATAAAATTAATGCGTCGATAAACTCAACCATTACAGTATTAAATCCTAATAATCAATTGTTAATTGATACAAATTATGATGGAAATTATGAATCAGGAATTACGCAGTTTTCATCATTTGAAATCCGGTTTCGACTTAATAGTGGCGTATCATTACCTGCAGGAACAGGAAATTTTAAGTTTTTGACTTATTTATCAAACTCAATTAGTTTTACCGAAGAAAATTTATCTGATACTGCTGGCAATAAATCTACAATGAAAATTTATGCCGTTTGTGTTCCAAAAGATTCTGATAATGATGGTATTTCTGACGATCTCGATTTAGATTCTGACAACGATGGAATTCCAGATGCTATCGAAGCACAAGGCGGATTAGCTCCATTTGTTCCATTAACCAATAGCGATACAAATGGTGATGGAATCGATAATGCTTTTGGCAATGGATTAACACCTGCAAATTCTGATACTGATTCTGTTCCTGACTATTTAGATTTAGATTCAGACAACGATGGTATTTATGATTTAGTAGAATCAGGAAGTGGAGCATCTGATGCTAATACTAACGGAGTAATTGATGGGACGAGTTTTGGTACTAGTGGTTTAGCAACCAGCGTACAAACTGCACCTAACAGCGGCACTTTAAATTATACCATTGCCAATACTGATGGAGGAACTGCAAATAATTATGTACAACTCGACAGTGATAACGATGGTTGCAACGATGTAATAGAAGCTGGCTTTGCCGATTCTAATAACGATGGAATTCTGGGAACTCCTGCACCGCCTACTTTCAATCCCAACACTGGAGTTGTTACCAGTGGCACTGGATATACATCACCAAATCCAAATTATATCACTGCAGCACCTATTGTAATTACAACTCCTGTAGCTGCTAAAAATGTGTGCGAACTTCAAAATGTAACGTTTAGCATTACCGCAACAGCGATTACTAGTTATCAATGGCAAGTTTCTACCGATGGTGGTGCTACTTACAGTAATATAATCAATAATGCTACTTATTCTGGTGTTGCAACTACAGCACTGACTATTACAAATACTCCAGCGAGTTTTAATAATTATAAATACCGTGTGTTTTTAAACAGAACTGGAAACAGCTGTGGCAAATATTCAAACGAGGTGGTTTTAACAGTTTATCCTTTGCCCGTTATTACGACTCCTGTTAGTATCATTCAATGTGATAACGATACTGATGGTTACTCCGCTTTTAATTTAACGATCAAAAATCCAACGATATCGGCAAATTCAGCTAACGAAACCTTTACCTATTATTTAAATTCCAATGCAGCTAATACCGCAGATGCAACTTTTTTAATTCCAAATCCACTCACGTTTGCAAACACTACCCAATATTCACAAACCGTTTACGCTCGGGTTCAAAATGCAAATGGTTGTTTTAGAGTAGCCACTTTAAACTTGATTGTTTCCGTTACTCAAATTCCGCCAACGTTTATCATTCCCGATATTGTAGAATGTGATGATTATCTTGACGCTGTAAACGATAATCGAGACGGGATTTCTAAATTTGATTTTACGCCAGCAATAAATCAGATAAATAGTATTTTGCTGCCAAATCCTTCAACTTTTACCGTAAGTTATTATAAGACCTATGCCGATTTGCTTGCAGAAAATGATGCCGCAGGAAACTCATTGGCAATTACTAACCTTACCAACTATCGAAATATAGGGTATCCAAATACACAAACAATATATGTTAGGGTAAATAGTACTATCATCAACGGATGTTTTGGAAACACAAAATTTAATTTAGTGGTTGAAGCGCTACCAATAATTCACACTGTAGGGACTAACGATATCATTCGAGAATGTGATGACGATCAAATAGATACCAATACACATAATTTTGATACCTCGACTATAAACGCAACTATTTTACAAGGTCAGACTAACAAAACTATCACTTTTACAGACCAAGCAGGTACAGTTTATAACAATGCTCTACCAAACCCGTTTGCAGTGTCTGGCTCACAAATTATAACGGTACGATTGACAAATAATACTACCAAAGCCTGTTACATTGAAGGTAGTTTCAAGTTTATAGTAGACGATTTGCCACAAGCAAATGCACTGCCTGCAACTCAACTTACCATTTGTGACGACGAACCAGATCCTGCAAATCAAGATGGGAAATATAATTTTGATACTTCAACCATTCAAAATGATATTTTGCAAGGACAAACCGGTATGAAAGTAACCTATACTTTACAGAACGGGACAGTGTACACTAATGCTTTGCCAAACCCATTTAATACTGCTACTCAAGATGTGAATGTTACAGTTTCAAATTTGACAAATCTAATATGTACTGCATCTACAGTGCTTCATTTTATTGTAAACCCAATTCCGAAAATTGATTTAAATACAAACGGCTTAGCAAATCAACTGGTTTGTTCAAACATTCCAACGTTTGCAGTTACTATTGATGCCGGAATTAATGATGGGTCACCACAATCAAACTATACTTATCAGTGGTTTTTAAATACAAATTTGACTACTCCGATAGCCACTACTTACACTATAAATGTAAGCGTAGCAGGAACGTATACCGTTAAAGTTTTTAATAGTTTTGGTTGCCCAAGTACCCGAATCATTGAAGTTACAGCATCCGATATTGCACATCTTCAAGACATAGCCGTGGTAGATTTGACCGATATCAATACCGTTGCAATTACTGTAACCGGGACGGGCGACTATGTTTATAGCATTCAAGAACCGTATGGACCGTATCAAACATCGAATGTATTTGAAAATTTACCGATGGGGGTTTATACCGTCTACATTAAAGATTTGAAAGGTTGTGGCACTGTGCAACAAGAAATATCGGTGCTTGGCGCACCACAATATTTTACGCCAAACGGTGACGGATTTAATGATACCTGGAATATTAAAGGGGTAAAAGGCATTGCTAAAAATTATCATACTGAGTCTGTAATTCAAATATTTGACCGTTACGGAAAATTAATCAAGCAAATTACACCTCTTGGTGATGGCTGGGACGGGACTATAGATGGTAACCTTGCACCATCTGACGATTATTGGTATTCGATAAAATTTGACGATGGTCGCAGTGCCAAAGGACATTTTAGTTTGAAACGATAATGTTATTTATCAATATCAAAAAAAAAGCAACTCAGAGGAAGTTGCTTTTTTTTTATATAAATTGTTGATATGGTATTAATGCTTTACTTTGGAATGGCTGTTATGCGTTCGTGCTTTTATTTTAGTTGAACAATTTCGCCACTAGTTTTAATTTGATATTTTATTTCATTACCTCCAAATAATTTCACTTTTACAATAAGATTTTTTTCTATGCAACTTTCGACATCCTCGTAATATGGAAATTGCTGTCCATCATCAAACCTTCCCATTCCCGCATACATACTTGAAGCAATTAAAACTCTTGAAATACAATTTCCTTTTTTATCTATAGTGCATAGAAAGGTTTCTGCGCATTCGACTACAGGAGAAAACATTCTTTCATATGTCAAAACATAAAACCCTTTTTTATTAGCAATTAAATTACCAGCATAAAAACTGTATTCATAATCCCCTTTAAATCCCTGATCAAGTTTCGATTTTCTTTTTGGAGTGAAAAATTTTTTAACTTTTTCCGGAGATAATGATAATGAGTCTACTTCATTATAATTTCTTACTTCTGTAGAATCTGATTCACTTTCAGAATACGAAATGCAATGAGGTAAACTTTTAAATTGAAATTTCGAAATGATTTCTTTGGTTTGTCCATAGATACAAAATTGAAAAAGCAAAGCATAGATTGTAATTTTCATTTTCATTGTTTTCTTATTTTGAGCGAATTCTGTTAGCATGACGCATAACGTTCTGGCACTACATCGGGTTTGGGACTAAATTAAGCCCATTATTCGGATTTGCCAAATCTTCCAAATACAAAACCATTTTTAAATTAAGCCTAATGCCCAAATTGCTTGTAGCGTGTGTTAGCAGCTGGTTTTATTTATTGATAGTTGGGACAAGTCCGTGTTTTTTAAAAACTAATTTCATTTTTTCGATGTCAGGAGGTCCGCCAGTATTAACAATTTTTGCGATGTCCTTAAAAAATTCGGGACCAATGAGCCCCGGGGTTGC
>JACMPO010000255.1 GCA_014377455.1 Flavobacterium sp. | reverse complement strand
TGATCCAAAAGATAATAATGGCGAACTTGGTAAAAAAGATAGTGAAATTCTAAAAGAGAAAGTCTTGGATATTCATTGGAAGTACATAATTGAAAAGCGGTATTATGTCGATTAATAACTGGTAACGAAAAAGCCAGCTGCTAACACACGTAGCTGTTGCGCAACCCTTCCAAAAATAAAAATTTAAAAAAATAAGTATAAAACCAACCTCGTTTAAGCCTATTTAAACGAGGTTTGTTTTTGATTTCAAGTTGTAGTGTTTAAAAAATGAGGTGCTTAAAAACAAGCTTTTCAAGTCATAGAAAGCGGTTTTTAAAGAAGTTGCTGTTTTTGTTTGTATTTCACATACAACTCCACTAAAACAAATAGTATCTATAAAGAACAAACAAAATGAACTTTTAGAAAAAAGATTAAATAATTAAAATAAAAAAGGTCGTTTCAAATTAATGAAATGACCTTTTTTTTATTTTTCTGTTATCTTTACTTCTCACTTTTATAGAAATTATGGGTTTTCTGGATATTATTTTAGGCGCTTTCTTAGTTTTTGGATTAATTCGCGGACTTAAAAACGGACTTATTATTGAATTTGCCTCATTGATTTCGTTTTTTGTTGGAATTTATATTGCCATTAAGTTTTCCTATTTACTTGGAGAAAGCAAGACGGCTAAGGTAACTGCCTTTGTAATTGTATTAATTATTGTAATACTTGGAATTCGTTTGATAGCAAAAATGCTTTCCAAAATTGCTAGCACTTTGTTTTTAGGTTGGCTAAACAAATTAGGTGGTGCCATTTTTGCAATTTTAAGAACAGCTTTAATTCTTGGGGTAGTTTTAAATTTGATTATAAAAATTAATGTAAACAATGTTTTGATATCTAAAAAAACACAAGAAACTTCTATGTTTGTTGACCCAATTTTAAAAATATCAGAATTTATGATGCCTGTTTTAACAGATTGGTTTTTTAATTTAAAAAAGAATATTTAATTTTAACCAAAGTTTTTTATCTTAATTCTTTGAATGTATTGTCTTGAATCCAACCGATACTTTCATCCGTTAATTGCACTTTTTTCCAACCAGCGACACTTTCTAATATAAAAACCTTGGTTCCTTCATGAAGGATCAACAAATCTTTACTTGACAATTTTGACTCTTTTTTTAAGGCACATTTTTCCGAAAAAATAATAGCTGGTTTTTCGTTTAAATATTTATTTTTTTCGAAAAATCCTGATATTAAACTAATGAATAATAAAATTAGCGTGGTAAACATTAATGAAAAGAAAACTCGTTTAAAGACTGTGGTTTCACTAAAATAATATCCAACAAAAAAAAGTAAAACTATAAAAGAAAAACCTACTGAAATCCAAGCCCAAGTGTCAAAATGATAACGTGAGGTAAACTCCTTAATAATTTTACTAAAACCAACTTTAGGCACAATCTTTAAATCATCAAGCGTTGTTTTGCGTGCAAAATCTAAATTGGTTTGAATTTGATTATCATCTGGATTGAGTTGCAATGCTTTTTCATAATTATATATTGATGGCGCAACTTTATGTAATTTGTAATAACAGTTTCCTAAGTTAAAATAGAGTGCAGCCGATTGTTTGCCAGATGCCAAAATACTTTCATAATTAGTAATTGCTTCTTGATAATTCTGACTTTTATACAACTGATTTCCTTTCTCAAAAGCGTTTTGTGCAAACGAAATTTGAAAAACTAAAAGCAATACGAATGTATATTTTTTCATTATTGTAGCTTTAAGAAAGTTGCTTTTCTAAACTTGATATAATTTCCAATGCTTTATTAAAATCCTGTTGCATTGATGCATTGGTAGCTGGCGCATATCGGGCAATTTCGCAATTTTCAGTTAAGTTGATAAAGTCCGATATAGTTTCTTGAGTAACACTTTGTTGAACCAAAATTTCTGATATTTTTTCTTTGCTTAAATCAAATGTTTCGATATTTAATTTTGCTTTCAAAAAGTTGTGCATCGCTTTTTCTAAAGCAATGTAAAAAGGCTCTTTATTAGTAATTTGTTTTCTTGCTTCTGAAAGATATTTTTTTGCCAATCGATTGGAATTTTTTATTCGATTCCCAACAAGGTCGGCATCATTTTTATCTTTTTGTTTTTTCACAAGCACAATTGCTGGAATACAAATGAAAGGAAGGAACAGTAAACTGAAAAACAAATTTGATCCTAAAAATATCTCATTATTAATTTCAGATAAAGTCGTTTTTAGTTTAATTGAAGCAAAAACTTTGTTTACAGCAACTTTATCCTGTGTTTTCTCTTTAATTATTTTAGAAACACTCGCAAAATCGGGACCATCTAAAACATTAATATTTATTTGAGGTGCTACAAGTGTTTTATATGTTTTAGATTTTAAATCAAAATAACTAAATCGCATTGCCTTTATTGGGTAATTCCCTTTATATTGAGGCACAATGGTGTAATTATCACTTATTGCTCCGGTCATTCCAGAAAGTGGCGTTTGCACGTTTTCTTGGTGTTGTGGTTCATACATTTCGAGTGCCACTGGGACTTCTGGTTTTGGCAAACTAAATAATTTTAAATTTCCATTTCCCGCAATTACTACATTCAATTTTAATGATTCTCCACCTTTTAAAGTAATTTTGGTAGGAGTTACTTTAAAATCAAAATTTCCAACTGCACCAGTAAAATCAGCTGGTTTTCCAGATTCTGGCAATGGTTTTATAGTAATATTTTGAATCCCTGAGGATAATCTTTTTTGAACTACCGAATAAATTGGGTCTCCAAAAACATCTCTGCTTGTTGCAACCTGAACTTGAGCTTCAAAAGAAAAAGGTTCAATAGGTTTAGTTCCAGCTTCTAATGGATATAATATTGCAGTTCCTAAAATTGCCATTGCATAGGTTTTGCCTTTATATTGAGCTTCCACCGCAGGTCGATTTGCATCAAAAAACTGACTCCAAAAACCGTTATATTTTGGTTTTTTTATGTTAGTAATATTCCCAATTTGAATTCTTGGATCAAAGTAAAGTTTATAAACAACATTTATTGGCTCGTTTACAAATGGATTTTTGTTAGAAACTTCAACAACAATAAAACTTCCCTCGCCAAAGTCAGTTCTAGCTTGGCGTGGTTGTTCGTTTTGATGAAAAAACGGATCGTCAAATGGATCGTATTGACTGTTATTTTGGTTATTCTGATTTTTGGGAATAGGAACAGCTTTAGTGATTTTTATTCGTAAAGCATTGGTTTTATATACTTTCCCGCCAAATTCTATTTGGGCTTCTTTTATTGTAAATTCTCCTTGCTTTTTTGGAGTTAAATAATATTTATAACTTTTTTCGAATCCACGACGGCCGTTAATATTATAATTTTGAACAAACATAAATGGCCCTTGAACTTTAAAATTATCGAGCAACTGAGGTAATACAAAATTATCTGCGTCAACATTCATTGAAAAAACTAACTCGATATTTTCGTTTAAAGCATACGAATTTTTTTCGGTCGAAGCTTCAAATTTAACTTGTGCTCCAGCTGAAATTGAGTAAAAAATCAAAAATAATGCAACTAACTTTTTCATTTTTAATATAAAATTACCAATCTTTTTCAGCCTTTACTGGTGCTTGAACTTTTTGAGCTTTTACTTTATCTTGAACTTTTTTCTCCTCGTTATTAACGGCATTTAAAAGGTTTTCTATTTTTTGTTTCGATACGTCGTTAGGTTTTGGTTGCGGCTTATCTCCTTTATCATCCTTTTTATCTTTATCATTTTTGCCATCTTTTTTGTCGTCCTTTTTGTCTTTATCCTTGTTAGGATCTTTTTTGTCATCCTTTTTATCGTCTTTCTTGTCTTTATCCTTATCTTTCTTTTTATCGTCTTTTTTATCATCCTTTTTTGGAGGATTTTCTTTAAGCATTTTCTTTGCTAAAGCATAATTATAACGCGTTTCTTCGTCTGATGGATTATTTCGCAAGGCATTTTTGTAAGCTTCCACTGCACCAGAATATTCTTTTTCTTTCATTAATGAGTTTCCTAAATTATGGAAAGCTTCTTGTTTTTCTAGTTTAGTTTTGGCATCTTTAATGGCTTTTTCAAACTGATATTTTGCTTCGCTGGGTTGATTTTGTTTATAGATTGTAGTTCCTAAATTATAAGATGATTTTGCTTTTTTTACAAATTGAGCTTGCGATAATCTATATTCAGCTTCAGCATCAATATAATTTTTTGACACGAAATTTTCATTCCCTTTTTGCAAATGCTTATCTTTTTCCTGAGCGATTGCAAAGAAAGAAGTGAGTAGAAAATAAAATATAAAAATATGCTTCATTTTAATATTGTTTTGAACCAAAGTCATTTATGATTTATTTAGCTTTTCTTCATTAAATAAATCTAACTTTTTTATCCATTTTGTTTTGCGTTCTAAAAAGAATATGTCAATGAACAGCAACATAAATCCCAAACCCAAAAACCATTGAAATTGTGATTTAAAATCGGCCATTTGCGTACTTTCAAATTCTGATTTTTGAGTATTATCTAACACTTTTTTGACATTTTCTAAAACTACTTTAGTATTATTTCCATCAATATATATTCCGTTTGAACTTTTGGCTATTTTATCTAAAACTTCCATATTTCTTTTGGTTACCACTTCGTTCCCATCTTGATCTTTTTGAAGTTCGTTCCCTTTTCCCATACTTTTCAGCGGAATTGTTCCACCGTTTTCGGTTCCAACTCCAATGGTAACAATTTTTATTCCTACTTTTTGAGCGTCCTCAGCAGCATCAGTAGCATTGTCTGAATGATCTTCTCCATCAGAAATTATGATTAGCAATTTGCTGGTTTTGTCTTTTTTATCAAAATATTTTTCGCTTGCCAAATTAATTGCTTGATCTATTGAAGTCCCTTGAGAAGAGATAATTCCTGGATTCATTCCTTGCATAAACATTTTGGCCACACTATAATCGGATGTCATTGGCAATACTGGAAAAGCGCTTCCTGAATAAGCTATAATTCCTATTTTATCACTTCCCAATTGATTAATTAACTGGGTAACGAGTTGTTTACTTTTTTCAAGTCTGTTGGGCGCAACATCTTCTGCTAACATACTTTTAGAAACGTCCACCGCAAATACAATATCGATTCCTTGTCTTCTTACGGTTTCGATTTTAGTTCCCATTTTAGGATTTACTAAAGCAATGATTAAACATGCTAAAGCCAAAATAAACACGCCTATTTTCAAAGCAGGTTTAAACACAGATCTTTCGGGACTCAATTTTTTTATCAAATCTAAATCACCAAATTCTTTCTGCTTTTTTTGTTTCCAATATTGAACATACAGAAAAAGTGTCACCAAAATTGGAAGTAATAATAGCAAATAGAAATATCCTTTTTCTTCTAATTCGTACATTTATTGTATTATTTTATTGTAAACTAACATCACAATATTTTAAATGAAACTTTTAAAAATGGTATTTTTCAAAACCATTTCGATCAATAATAAAAACCCTGCTATCATAACAAATATTCTAAATTTTTCATCAAAATCATAAAATTTTAATTCTTCTATTTCAGTAGTTTCTAGTTTATTAATTTCGTTGTAAATACTCTCAAGTTTACTATTGCTATTGGCTCTAAAATATTTTCCATTGGTATTGGTTGCGATGTTTTTCATCAATTGTTCATCGATTTCAACTTTCATCATTTTATATAAAAAATCTCCATTTGGTGCAACTGCATACGGGAATTCTGCCGTTCCGTTACTTCCTATTCCTACGGTATAAACTTTTATGCCAAATTCTTTTGCGATTTGAGAAGCCGTTTCTGGCTCAATAAAGCCAGCATTATTTACACCATCAGTTAGCAAAATGATAACTTTACTTTTGGCTTTACTGTCTTTTAATCGGTTTACGGCAGTAGACAATCCCATTCCAATTGCCGTTCCATCTTGTAAAACATTATCAAATTTTATCGATTTTATTGCTTCTTCAACAATTGCATTGTCGCTTGTAACTGGAGTTTTAGTGTACGCTTCTCCAGCATAAACTACAATTCCTATTCTATCATTTGGACGATTTTCAACAAACTTTGTGGCAACTTCTTTCAACGCTTCCATTCTGTTTGGTTTCAAATCTTTAGCAAGCATACTGCTCGAAAGATCGATTGCCATTACAATATCGATTCCCTTGGTAGTTTTGGTTTGATTGCTAATATCTACAGTTCGTGGTCGAGCTAATGCAACTATTAAAAAACTTAAAGATAACAATCGTAAAACTGGAAGATAAGGTTTTAAGGTTGCTAAAACTGATTTTGATTTTTTGAATCCAGCAACCGAACTTATTTTTAATGTAGCCGTTTGTTCTGTTCTTTTCCAATAAAGCCAAGCAATTGCAAAAGGCATCAAGAGAAATAACCAAAAGAATTCTGGATTTAAAAAATTAACTTTTTCCATTATTCTGTTGCGTTTTTAAGTTCTACCGAATTTAAAATTCGACCTGAAATTTCAGCACCATATTTATCGTCTTCTTTATAAGTTACCGTAATTTGTTGAATGCCTCCATCTTGTTTAAAAAATAGCATTTCATAATATAGTTTCTGACTCTTTTTCTGAATTTTATCCAACATAGTTAATGTTCCAAAAGCTTTTTTCCCTGCAATACCTTGATTAGTCTGAAAATCTTCTTGCTTAAAAATAATATTTTGTGCGCCTTGCGACTCCATTATTTTTGTGGTTTCCTCGGCTAGTTGATCTAAATTTATTTCAACGAGTTGCTTTAGCTTTTTGGTTGCAACAGTAACCGAAAAATTGCTCATTAAACTACCGTAACTAAAAATTTGCATTTCTTTTATCAGTGCCATTGCATTTTTTGGAAGTGTTTTTTCGGCATCTATTCGCTTAAGTACTTTGGGGGTTTCAATTTTGTTTCCGGGATTTCCATATTCGCTATAAATCCATTCGGCGTCCACTAAATCCTTCGTAGAATTTCCAACTACAAAATCTCGAACAAAATCAAATCCTTTATAAAAGATAGTTGCTAAAATACCGATAAAAAAAACTGAAATTGCAATAATAACAGCGGTTTTAATCCTTTTTATTTTTCTATCGAGTAACTTTTTTGCAATTGATTTTTGCTTTTGTTCTTCGTTCCAATTTTCCAATTCATCGTTTACTTCAGCAACCACAGGAATTGATTTGTGTATTGTTATAATGGAATTTGAAATGCGTTTTTTGTCTTCTTCAATTTCAAAATCTAATGGTTTTACTTTTGCAAACTTTACTAAATCGGCTTGTTTTAATACTTTTTCAAGATTTTTTAAAATCTCAGGCGAAAGTTTCATTTTCTTTTGAGAAGCAACTTTTTTCAAACTTATAATAAGTTCTGAAGTAGTTGATTCCATAGCTGGAATTTGTATTTCTTCCTCGATATAATTTCTAACAATATCAGTTAATTCTGAATAGTAAATTTTTACTTCCCCATTCTGCCAAAGTTCTTTTTTTTCAAGTAATTGTAATAATGAGGTAGCTTTTTCGATGGGCGATTTATAAATTACTTCTTCTTGTTTAGGCTTGTTTTGATGTTTTTTTATTAATCTGTAAACTAAAAACCCAAGAATAATTAACACAATAATTACTAAAACATAAATCCACCAATTGCTCCTTGATGCCTCTTTTTCAATGTCTTTTATGTCATACATCTTTTGCTTTAAGGTATCGACAACCACATTTGCAACCTCAACTTTAATACTGTCTGAATAATTTGGCTGTCCATTAATTAAAATTCGCAATCGCGGAATGGTGTATTTGCCAGAATCGAACTGTGTTAAACCATATTTTTTAATTAATTCGTAGCTATTGCTAGATTTTATAGTATCTATTTTGTATGAATTAATTACTTCCAAAGCGCCAAAATTTTTATCTTTTGGAAATTGAACTTTGTCAGTTTTGTTCACAGAAGTTTTTAATGTGAGTTTAAATTCTGCACCTATTTTATTGCGAGTTGTGTCAATTGACGTTGTTACTTTCTGAGCAAAAAGTACATTGGTAAAAAGCAATAATATGAATATTCTTAATTTCATTTTTGTATAAAATCGTTATCTCGATTTAAAATAGCCTAACAATTTTGTTACATAACTTTCGTCAACTCGAGTATTTATTGTACCTGAACCACATTTTGAGAAAATTTCTTTAAAAAAACTAACTTTTTCATGATACTGTTTTTCATAATTTAATCTGGTTGATTTGGATCTTGTATCCACTACCAAGATTTCGCCCGATTCAGCATCTTCCATTTCTACCATCCCAATATTTGGCATTTTTTCTTCACGAATATCATAGACTCTAACTCCAGTAATATCGTGTTTTTTGCTAGCAATTTTTAATGTTTTTTCGTAATCATCATTTACAATAAAATCTGAAATCATAAATACGATTGCTTTCTTTTTTTGTGTTCCCGATAAAAATTTTAATGCCTGCGAGATGTCTGTTTTTTTACTTTTAGGTTGGAATTCTATTAATTCTCTAATGATTCTTAAAACATGAGACTTCCCTTTTTTAGGTGGAATGTAAAGTTCTACTGCGTCTGAAAACAAAATTAAACCAATTTTGTCGTTATTTTGAGTTGCCGAAAATGCCATTGTTCCAGCAATTTCAGTAACAATTTCGCTTTTAAGTTGGTTTTTTGTACCAAAACTTTCAGATCCAGAAACATCGACCATTAGCATCAATGTAAGTTCTCGTTCCTCTTCAAAGACTTTTACATGAGCTTCATTATATCGTGCCGTAACATTCCAATCGATAGATCGGATATCATCTCCATACTGGTATTGTCTAACTTCGCTAAAAGTCATTCCACGACCTTTAAATGAAGTGTGATATTCGCCTGAAAAAATATGATCGCTCAACCTTCGGGTTTTGATTTCTATTTTTCGGACTTTTTTAAGTAAATCTTTTGTTTCCATTTTGTTAGTTTTCAGTCGCAAGATTTAGGCAGGATTTAACTGTAAACTAATTTAAGGTACCTCTATTTCATTAACGATTTTGTTGATAATATCAACAGAAGTTACATTTTCAGCTTCAGCTTCGTAGGTAACACCTATTCTGTGACGCAAAACATCGTGTACAACGGCGCGTACATCTTCTGGAATAACATAACCTCGTCTCTTTATAAAGGCATAACACTTGGAAGCTGTTGCTAAATTAATACTACCACGAGGAGAAGCTCCAAAACTTATTAATGGTTTAAGACTTTCGAGTTTATATTTTTCTGGATTTCGAGTAGCAAAAACAATATCTAAAATATATTTTTCTATTTTTTCATCCATGTAAACTTCTCTAACTGCTTCTTGAGCGCGCAATATTTGTGAAACAGAAATTACAGAATTTATTTTATCATAAGCTCCTTTTAAATTCTGACGAATTACCATTCGCTCTTCTTCCATTTTTGGATAATCTATAACCGTTTTAAGCATAAATCGGTCTACTTGAGCTTCAGGCAAAGGATAAGTTCCTTCTTGCTCTATAGGGTTTTGGGTAGCTAAAACTAAAAAAGGTTTGTCTAGTTTAAAAGTTGTGTCGCCAATGGTAACTTGCTTTTCTTGCATCGCTTCTAGCAACGCCGATTGTACTTTTGCAGGAGCACGATTAATCTCATCAGCTAGTACAAAATTTGCAAAAATAGGCCCTTTTTTAATAGAAAATTCGTTAGATTTTATGTTATAAATCATGGTTCCTACAACATCTGCCGGCAATAAATCTGGTGTGAACTGAATACGGCTAAAACTTCCTTGTACAACTTGTGATAATGTGTTTATTGCAAGTGTTTTTGCCAAACCTGGAACTCCCTCTAGCAAAATGTGTCCTTGACCCAGAAGTCCAATCAATAATCGTTCTATCATGTGTTTTTGCCCTACAATAACTTTGTTCATCTCCAAGGTTAAAAGATCTATAAAAGCACTTTCTTTCTCGATTTTTTCATTGATTGCTCTAATATCTAATGCAACATTATTATCTTCCATAACTATAATTTTAAGCTAATTTTTGGGTTCGCTATTTTAACATTTCAAATGTGAAAATTTTATCGGTTACAGAATGTTAATAATGAGTTAAATCTTGATAAGCACTCTCGTTTTTAAGGATGATTTATGATTTTGTTTTACTAATTTTAAAGATTTTAATAAAATAATGCGACTAAAAAAATTAGAAGTTACATTATTACAAAATTCTAAATTTTATTATGGAAATCTCTGCAACAAAAACCGAAAATCAAAAAACAAGTCTTTCAAAGATAATCGCTGGAACGATGAATTGGGGTGTTTGGAACAAAAAACTCACCATTTCTGAAATGGCAAAACTTATTCATGTATGTGTCGAAAACAAAATTACCTCTTTTGATCATGCAGATATTTATGGCGGATATACTACTGAAGAAGCTTTTGGGAATGCCTTTTTAGAAAGTAAGATTGATAGAAATTCAATTCAATTTATTTCGAAATGTGGTATTCAAATGGTTTCAGACTTAAGAAACACCACTGTAAAACATTATGACTACTCGAAAAATCATATTATTTGGAGTGTGGAAAACTCTCTTAAAAATTTAAGAACCGATTTTTTAGATATTTTACTGTTACATCGACCAAGTCCATTGATGCAGGCAGATGAAATTGCAGAAGCGATAGAAAAATTAAAATCGGATGGAAAAATTGTTGATTTTGGTTTGTCAAATTTTACTGCTTCACAATCAGAATTAATTCGTCAAAAAACTTCGATTAGTTATAATCAAATTCAATTTTCAGCTACACATTTTGAGCCTATGTTAGATGGAAGTTTAGATTACATGCAAATCCACAAAATTCGCCCGATGAGTTGGAATCCACTTGGAAGCGTTTTTAGAGAAAATACAGATCAAACCAAAAGATTAAAAGCTTTAATGATTCTGTTGACAGAAAAATATCAAGTTAGTGCTGAAATTATTTTATTAAATTGGATTTTAAATCATCCGTCACATGTTATTCCTGTTGTAGGAACTGCAAATGCAACTCGAATTGAGGAACTTAAAAAAGCTAGCATAATTAAATTAGACCTTCAAGATTGGTTTGCTATTTGGACTGAAAGTTCTGGCAGTAAAGTTCCTTAAATTAAGTTTTGTAGCGTTCGGTAATTAGTTAGAAGTTACTGAAAATTATAACTGATACTAAAAACTTATGATTAATAAACGTCTTTTAATTAAAAACTTACTTGCTCACAACGATGAGTGTTCGTTTTATGATAAAAAACGTCAATTAAATTTACATTCTCGCGAAGGAAAAGCAAAGTTTTTAAAACACATTTGTGCCTTATCTAATTCCAACCCAACTAATAATTCCTACATCGTTGTTGGGGTTGAAGATGAAAGTAATGAAATAGTTGGTGATGACTTTTTTGACGACAGTCGAATTCAGAATTTAGTGAATGCCTTTTTAGAAAATCCACCTAAAATTCTCTACGAGAATGTTCCTTTTCCTAATTTGCCAAAAGATAAAGTAGTTGGGCTGGTAACAATCAAACCAAAATCGAAAATTTCTTACTTTAAAAAAAATATTCATACCATTTTTGCAAACCAAACTTTTATTCGACGTGGAAGCAACTCAACACCAATAGAAACTGAAATTGAACCCAATTACCAAAATAAAGAAACGGTGATTGCGATAGAAAATATTTCTAGGAATAGTATTGAATATACTCTTGACGGTGTAATTGATTTTATAAATTTTAGGCACAAGGATATTGCGTCAAAATATAAAGTTTTTAAAGAATTATTTGTGATTTGTTGGGCTGGAAATCCTAAGAAAATTAGAAATACTGCTTATCTTTCTAGAGTTGATATTGAACTGATAAATGAGCAAGTAAAATTATTTTACTCAGCACAAGATGTAGTAACTATCTCTTTTGATGATAATAGTTTTACAATAATAGAATATGTTTCGTTAGGGTTAAATGACAAAACAAGCTTTTATCCGCTTGAAAAGGTAACCATTTTATTTTATGACAATGGATATTATAAAATGGAAACGCAAATGCTTTTTCAACCGCCAGAATACAACAGAAAAATGCTGTTTCATATTTACAATTCAAATTTATCTTTACTTTCCAAGCTTCAAAAAGGATTGACATTGACCGAACGCGAGGAAAAAGATTTAGAAAACGTTCCATCTACTTTAATGATTTGCTATTTGAACGGATTTGAAGATGCCAGACAAATCCTAATTAGTTCAAAAAACGTGCTTAAAAATCATTCGAAAAGTGCCGTTTATTTTAGTTTTAAAGAAGCTATGAGGATTTTGAGAAAAATGAAATATAATACTTCTGAGGGCTTTAAATAATTATACCGTTTTAACAAATCAAAAAAGCCGACTCAAAACTGAATCGGCTTTTAAGAATATTATAAATTATATTATTGTATGATAATTTTTTTTACTACTTTTTTATCTCCATCCTGAATATTAACCATATAAATTCCAGACTGAACATTATCTAATGCAATGTTTTGATCAAAAACTCCATTATTTGAAAATCTTTTAGTAAAAATTTCTCTTCCTCTCATATCATAAACCGCAACGCCAATTTCGTTTTCAGTATTTGAATTAAACTTAATATTGAAACTTCCGTTATTTGGATTTGGTGAAAGTGAGAAGTCTTGAAAACT
>JACMPO010000254.1 GCA_014377455.1 Flavobacterium sp. | reverse complement strand
TCATAAAATATTTTAGTGTTTATCTGATTTAAAACTATAATATGAATCTCATAATTATAAACATCAACTAAATAATTGGTTTTTATAGACAAAACACGTTCTAATCCTGCAGCACCGGAAATAGCATTTGTAATGTATAATAAACGCATACGCTTTAAGTTATTTTTTTTGTAAATACTAAAATTGCATTACTAAAAAGCTGTTTTATTTTTAGAAATTCATTGGTATTTTTATAGGTCAAAAATATTAATCCGTTTGTAATTACTAAACATAAAATTATTTTTATTATAAAATTTAAAATCAATGAAAAATTTAAATATTGACTTATGAAAAATATTATTGCTGTAGAAACTAGGAGTAAAACTGAATACTTTATAAATTTGAATAGATAAAATTTTGGATTAACTTGTAAACCCAATTTTAAAACAATGTACGGATCGTACCAAAAATTTGTGACTAACCTAGCGATTGCTGTAGCTAAAAGCACACCAAAAATGCCATAATAATATCCAAAACAAAAAGATAAAAGCAGATTGATTGCAGCTGTAAGTAACACTAAGTATTTTCCTTGTTCAAAAAAACCATAGGCTGATTTAAAAGTCCAAAAAGCATTTTGCATCCCAAGCATGAAAAAATTAACGGCTATCATTATGGATACATTCAACGATAAAATATAACTTTTTCCAATCCAAATAGTAATAAAATCATTCATTATAACAACCATCAAAACTGCTCCAAGTCCGTAAAACCAAAAGCTTGAAAAGTTTATAACGTCGTAAATAATTCCTTGGCTTTTTTTATCCTCTTTAACTATTACGTTGGCTATACTTGACTTTACATTTGCAAAAACAATTACTAAAAAGTTTGTTGCAATGGCAGTCAACATAACATAATTAGAAAATTTACCTAAAATGGTTAATCCAACAAAATAGTTTATAATTAAATTGTCAGTACCATTAACTAATGCACCTCCTATTTTAGTATAAAAGGTAGCTTTAGTGTTTGAAATAATCAATTTTTTTAAGGAACTGTTTACTTTTTCTTTCTTGTGTTTCGATAAAAAATGATACCGTTTGTCGACAATTCTAGTTAACCAATAATTAGAAAGCAAACTGCACACTAATTGCACCAGTAAGTAAAATATGAAGTTTTTAGTCAATACAAGAATCGCAATTTGAACTATATTTTGGATTATTAAAAAAGCAGTGGTGTTCTTAGTAGTGATGGAACTCTGTTGATCGGCTTCTAAGAGCGACCCTTTGTACATAAAAAAATAAGACGAAGCGGTATTAAATAAAAATATAAAATACAACAGTCGAATATCTTCTGTTATCGATGCCGGTTTATGAGGAATAATAGAATCCAGAAAAGGAATTAAAAGTAAACCCGTAAAAAAAATAAAACTGCCTATACTTACGTAAACCTTTTTATAAAATTGAAGTATAATCGCTATTTCATACTCGTTTTTTTCAGCTAACGGTTTGTATAACGAATATATAATAGCCGACCCAATACCCAACTCTGCCAGAGACAACATCGAAATAATATTGGTAAACAAGCTATTTACCCCTAAATATTCGACCGCAAGATATTTTATAAAAATAGTTCGTGTTATAAAACCCAAAACCATCTGAATGACTTGAGAAATCAATCCAAAAGAAATGTTTTTTACCGAGTTAAAGGTTCTGGACGAATCTTGCATTATACTATTATTTCCATTCAATATTCTCTTTCAATACTTTAGCAGGAATACCACCAGCCAAAGTTTGTTTGGGAATGTTTTTATTTACTAATGTTCCTGCAGCAATAACAGCACCCTCACCAATAGTTACTCCTTTCAAGATAGTAACGTTATTCCCAATCCAAACATTATCTTCAATAGTAACTGCTTGCGATGCCTCACTTGAGGTTCCTAGAAGTGAATGAACATCGCTATCCCAAATGGTAACATTCTCAGATATTGCAACATTGTTACCAATAGATATTTCATTATAACATCGTATCTTAAGGTTGCGATTAATATAACCACTACCCAAATTTAACCTTGCGTTATTTAAAATTATAATGTGGCAACCGCTATGAATTGAAAAAGTATCTACAACATTAATTGAGGAATGAGCACCCATTTCAATCATTCCAAAAAAAGGTTCTGCAACACGCATGGGCTTGTTTAAAAATAAAAAACCACTGCCTATGTTTATTTGAGCGTTTCTTGCTTTTGACAACTTAAAATTTCCAAATGCAATAATTAAACTATTTTGATCACGCTTACCAGGAACAAATAAGTTCAGATTTAAATTTTTAAGATTTAAATAATTAGAATTTTTAATAAATAACTTTAAGGATTGAAGCATTTTAATAACTATGAATTTTTATTCTAATAGAAAAACCGTGTCAAATGTAGTAAAATAAACAAATCAACAGTAAACTATATCGTAATTGAATACCTCAAATTAAACAATATACCCTGTTTGATTTTCTAATTCTATTGACATTTGTTTCTTCATTGCCTCAGTAATGCCGTTTTGAATTAAATAACTTTTATCATAAACCACAGCTGTTTTAATTGCTTGATTGTGCTTTTCCATAAGTTCATGAGTTGTAGTAATAACTTTTGCAGGATTGCCACCTACAACAGTATTAGCCGCTACCGATTTTGTAACCACACTTCCCGCAGCAACAATCGCATTTTCGCCTACAGTTACACCAGGCATAATGATGGCTCTTGCTCCTATAAAAGCATAATCTTCAATTTTTACTTTCCCAATTTTAGTTTTATCTAAATATCTTTTAGTACTTGCATCGTGTGCTAACAGGTAAACTTCTGGAGCAATTGTAACATGATTGCCTATTTCTATAAGCCAACAATGTGAATGATCAACAAACAAACCTGGATTGATGTCACAATTTACACCCAATTTCATTCCGGCTTTGATGTAATCATCAAGCCAATATTCTTCGTTTAACCATTTTCTAAATCGAGCTCTAATAAAGTTTACAATTTTCATTTCAACTTATATGTTGGTTTTTATTCTAAACAAATATATTTATTTAAAATGAAAACCATAAAAAAAAGGATGCTTAAAAATTTTAAACATCCTTTATAATTAATAGGTACGTATTTAGTGTTTACTACTTTTTGTAAAAGATAAACATGAACTTACTACAAAATTCGCACTCGAGCAAAGCGAACAGATGAAGTAATTAGCTTCGCTCTTTTCGCCTTGCAGGCTTGGGTGCGAGATAGTACCTGTTAGCGGTTGTTTTATTCTTCAGCCCAGAATTTTTCCGTGAGATAGAAAACTGTGTCAATAAAATATAAAATTTCATTTCTTGTCAACACATTTTCGTCGTGTAAGTCTTCTAATATGATTCCTAATTCAGGACTGATATAATCGTTATTTCTATTGTTTTCAAAACCATTTTGTGTCAAAAAAGTTTTAACTTGATTCAAATCTGTGTTTTCTGTAATTGCTACATAAACTTGTTGAACAATACAATACAAAATATCGTTATCTTTTGTAAAGCCAATCAATTCATATGCAGTATCAGGAAAGAAATAATTGTGTAGCAATAAATTGTAAAAGTAATCTTTCCAAGAAGTGTAATAAATCGAATCATTTAACTTTAAAACTTTTTCTGGATCTTTCAAATACACAATTAATTTCAAATTAAGCCTAATACCCAAATTGCTTGTAGCGTGTGTTGGCAGTAGTAAATTTATTTATAATGTAAATCTGATTCGGGCAAATTAATTAATTCTTCTTTATTTTTTAAAATACTCCAAATCATTTCATAAAAACAGAAAAACTTTTTTGCTCTTTTTTTATTTTTTTCACTTGAATATCCAGTATTGTAACTTACAACTTTTTGTTTTGCATTAAAATATATTACAATACTTTTATAAAAACCTGGGTTAGAGATTAAGATAATTTCTTCTTTGGGTTCAAATTTATTAGGCATTTTCAAAAATCGAACCTCATTCATAAACGAAAAAATTCTTTGTTTTTCTTCATTTGTCAGTTCTATTTTTACCGTTTTTTCATTATCAATGTATTTTCTATTGAAACTACTGGTTTTTGAATCGTAGCTATCATTTCCCCCGCTATTGATTATAAAATAAAAATCATCAGGAATTAAATTATTTTCAAATTGAGTATTTTCTGAAATTAATTTCGGTTTATTTTTATTAAAACTATAAGAACTGAAAAGTATAAATATTATCAGTACAATTTTTAAGTATTTCATTTCTCGGTTTCTCGATTTTGAGGTTTATTACTGCTAACTAATAAACATACACAAGTATACCATTCTTTTCTACCAATTACCAAATTAATTACAACCTAAAAAAAAGTTCGGCTACAAGCCGAACCCTTTATGAACCGTGTTATCCTGCTGCCATGACGCTTATAACATCACTAAGCGGCGCTACGCTCACCGTGTTGCTGGCATAAATATAAAAATAATACGTTACGCCGGGTGTTAAACCCTTAAACAATTTAGTTCTTGACTTTGTAGTGTCTTGTATAAACTTTGTGCTTACAGTATCAAGTAGTAATTGACCAT
>JACMPO010000253.1 GCA_014377455.1 Flavobacterium sp. | reverse complement strand
TTGTTTTATTCCTAAATCGGAAGTGTAGCAATGATTATACTTTAATACTAATGTGTTTCTAATTTTTTCGTACAGAGTTAATGTGTGTTTGTTTATCATTTCGTTAATTGTTGTTTCATAGTATTGATATTCCTTTGAATGTTTGTTTATCTTTAATTGATAGCGGTTTGATGAATTAAAGCGATGTTGTAACATTGTTTCCTTAGTTTCCATTTTTTCAAATTTTGGTTAAACATTTATTTTTATTGTTTTATCTCGGACACATACATACCAATCAAATGTTGGAAATGTTGGTTTTAAATACTGATTTAAATAATCAGTTATTGTTTCAAATTCGGGATGTAACCAGTAGTTAAGATTTGCCATTTTTAAAATGGATTGAAAACATACAACAAGCTCGTTAATTGTTGTTTTTTTTTGCTTAATTTTTAATAGTTTTCTTGGCATATCCTAATTGTTGTTTATTGAGTTTAAAACATGGTTTTTAAAATATTCGGGATTAAAACCCGAATTGATTTTTTTTGATAATAACAAGGTCGCAATTGCCTCATCTCGGTTTTTTCCGATTATATAAAATTTTTCAAATTCATATAAATTGTGTAGTTTTTTTGTCATGTTTAAATACTAATACCATAGATGAAAACAACCAGCACTAATGCCCATATGATTAGGACACGTATTAAAAATTTCTTTTAGAACTTCATCAGGTATTAACTGATTACACGAAATTTCAAAGGAATTTAATTTGGAATTAAAGTCATATCTTACTTTGTTATTTTCTAATTTTTCAATTAATTTTTTTAAATTTTTCATTTTGTTTTTTTTTTTAGATTATGTTAAATTATATAAGTGTTTATTTTGATTTAGTTACATATTTGCAATTTATTCAGGAAATGGAACAAATTTTGGAGTAGGGGAGAAGATTTTAAGATTATAATCTAACAATGGCTGAATCAAGGCTTTAAACCATTTTGTCGGCTTATTAAAGAAAATAACAGTGCAATTTTCAAACTTTTTATAAGTAACGTTTAAACGAGGCATATCAGTAAGAGGATTAAAAACTTTACCCAATTTCTCAATTGCTATTTTACATAATATAAATGAACGCTCTTTTATGCCATCAATCCAAGCCAAAATAGGAGCCTCTTTTATATCACAATTAACAATTGTAGTTGCAGTTTCAGAAACTTTATTTGATGAATGCCAAAGCAAACATTTTAAACCAGCATCTGATTTTGTCATATACTTTGCCAAATAACTTTTAATTTTCAAAGCATTTAATTTGGGACGATATTTATTATTACAGTTTATCATAGCACCGCCCAAACAAACAGAACACTTTTTACAAGGTTGTTTTTCAGGAAATTGTACAGGATTTAGCTCTTTACCAAACTCATTATAACGTTTTGCACCAACATTTTCTAAAGCAACAAGCCACAAACGATTTAAAACGTCAATTTTATGACCTTTATCTACCAGCATATGATAATGTATATTATTAGTAGGATTTGAGGCTTTCAATATCAACGCATCAAACCGCTTTTTATTTAACTCTACATTAACACCCTTTTCTATTAATCCCTTACATTTAGCTGCTTGTTTCAAATAACGAGAACCGTCCTGTTTTTCAGCAACCCATAAATAATTAAATGATTTATTATACTTACCTAAAATTTCTTTATAATGGGACATAAAATTTTTCCAAGCCCTAACGATTAAGGCATGGTCGAAATTTGGAGTTGTTACTGTAAACGTAATAAATTGGAAATTTAACTTATCTTCATTACCACCAACTTGCGTTAATTTTACATCGTACCAATTTTCTATCTTGGATTTTATTTTTGATGACGAACGCATAGACATATATTTGTCTTTTCGCTCATGGTAAGGCAATTGCTTAACTTTTGGAAGTATTTCTTTATCAAACATTTTAGAATATTCAGAAGTGTATAAACCAATTTTCTCTATATCGGTTACACTAAAATACTCACTTTCTTGCAATTGCCAATAAGGTTTTAATTTTTTAACAATTTCAGAACCATCAATAAACCTTTCTGTACTAGTTTCCTGAATTTGTCTATACTTATTTTGGAAACATATTGGTTGAAAATCCAACCTCTGTTTAAGATGCCATCTAACATTAGGTTTTTTAAATTCAGATTTACGATTTTTTGAAGTACCACATATTTGACCAGTAACCAAGTTGCCCTTTTGAACCGGTACCTTATCCAAATCAATAAAAACAATCTTACGAGCAGACAAAAAAGCTAACGAACCTACAGACATTTATTTTTTTTTATATTTATTAAAAAACTTATTTGACAATTCAATATGATCAGGGCGAAGATTATTTTTATCTGATGCTGGTAATTTAAAATATTCTGTAGTTACTAAGATGTTATAACCGCCCCATTCATTTATTTTAGGATTAATTGAATCACCATAAAAATAATCTATAAAGTATTTGCCCTTACATTCAGTTTCTAAATAATTCTGAAAGGGGTAAATCTCATTTACCTTATGAAGTGCCCAATATGCAAAAAAGACACCCTGAAACTCTCCTGTTTCAACTGCCTGAATAAACCTTTGTGTTAAATTTCGTTTTAAAGCCATTTTTTAAAAAAATTTTGGGTTAGTTGTATATTCTAAATTCAGAAGTGTTCCTGAATATGTTGCGAATATATCAAGTACAGTTGATATATGTACACTTATATAAATTTAAAATATTAACACAGTTATTAACAAAGCATAAAAAAACCCCTCTAAATGAATAGAAAGGTTGTTTTAATTAACGTACGTCAGAAATGGACTAAACTAACATAAGTAATTATTTAAAGCATTACATTACTGATGTGTGTTAATAGCACATAATTAATTTAATTACTTTTAGTATTGGTATTCAATTATTTGCACTTGACTAAAT
>JACMPO010000252.1 GCA_014377455.1 Flavobacterium sp. | reverse complement strand
TATTGTATTTTTATAAAAACCTAACTCTAACTTGGCTTTTGGCTTTAAGAGTTGATTGTATCGCTAACTATGTATTTTATAATTTTATAAAAAACATATTGCTCAAATTAGCTTTCAATTTTAAATATTATTTTGCTGACTACCAAACCATTATTTATTGTCTTTATATAAAATCTTTTCGCTAAGTTAGCCATTGGCTTTAAAAGTTGATTGTCTCGCTAAATATGTCTTTATTGTTTTATAAAAATATTACACTCAAATTAGCTTTCAGCTTTAACTATTATTTTGCTGACTACCAGACCATTTATTTATTTTTTATATAAAACCTCACACTAAGTTAGCTTTTAGCTTGTTAAATTAAGAATTAGATTAACAAAAACCAAGTATATTTTTGGAGAAATGCTCCACTTAAATTAGCTCTTAAATATCAGTAGTTAAAAACAAAAATACTCTGAAAATATTTATTATTTATTTTTAAAAATATTCGCTAAATTATTTCTTTATACTGCCACTAACGTTCTAGCTATGTGACGTGTTAGGCTCTTTCGCCGATCCATGTCAGCATAGCGTGTGTTAGTTACTTTTTTCATTATTTATTTTATTTCTTATCTGTTTGCTCACGGACGAGCAAAACAGATTTTTTATTTTATACTTTTCTTTAATTCTTCTACTTCAGATATTGTTAAACCTGTAACGTCTGATATGAACTCAACTTTAGAGCCTTTTTTTAGCATATTAATAGCTATTTCTTTATCTCTTTTTTCAACTACAACCATATCATAATCAGTGAAGTCATAACTTCTATTACTTAAAGCCATACCTTTAGCCTCCTCATAAAATTCATTTCTTAAATTTTTATTTTTTATTTCAAAAACATGATTGATGAAAGTAAACAAATTGTTTATTTCATCGTTTGAAAAACCTGATCCTAACAATAATTTTGTAAGTTCAAGTTTAAAATTAAAATTCTTTTGGTCTGACTCTTCATAACCAAAAGCTTTTATCAATGTCTGTATTGCAAACGAAAAAGGATTTGTTGATTTTTTAAGTTCTTTTATATCTTGAATTGCTATATCATAAATCTTGTACTGATAAATTAGTTTTGTAGTTCTTAATTCTTGTTTATACTCATTATACTTATATAAATCAGATTTATAAGTATAAACAGCTATTGCTTCTATTTCTTTATCATATTTATCAAAAATGCGACTATAATAATGATACATACGTTTTGCAAAATCTTTATCTTTGTATGACTGAACTTCTATGTGCAAAAGAATCCATTTTATATCATTATTCTTTAATTTTACTTCAAAAAGCTTATCTACTCTTCTATCATCTGATTCACTTTCAGGAAATAAAGCTTTAAACTCATTATCAAGTGATTTGGGTTCAACTGAAAAATCTATTAAATCATAAATTTCAGACATAAAAAACTCTACAAACTGTCTAAACAGTCCATCTATGATAGATTTCCAAGCTTTATCGGTTTTCAAGATTATTACTCCTATATCCTTATTTTACAGTAAAAAGATGGGTTTTGTGATAAATCAAGTACATGGAATAAACCGATACTTTTAATTGTCTCGACACGATTACATAATTTAAGTATTGAAAAGATTTTTATTATCCATATCTACGAAATTAATCAATACTTAGGATAGATTTATAACTTCTAGGTGAGTTAATTCCTTTCTCTACTTAATGCTGTTAAGACACTTTATATTTTTGGTTTCAGTTTTTTTTCTAATTGAAGCTAATACCTTAATTAAATCGAGCTTCCACGAAAAACAGCATTTTTGTTAAATCAAATTAATACTAATGCCCTTCAGCTACAAGAAATTGTAGATTTTTTTAGACGAAATCTGTTTACCACCAAAAAACTTCATACGAAGCACAAATATTCATTTAACAACTGAATCGACAATTTCTTGTAAGTGGTGTTAGGCGTTCGTTTTTTGTTCTTCTGCATACTTTATCATTAGTTCGTCCTCAAAGTCAAAAATTGTCAAGGCTTGTTTTATTTTGTCGAATTTCCCAATGTTGTCTATGTTACCTTCAATGAAGTAAGTATCGTTTATTGGAATTGGTTGTCTTGGACTACCTTCTATAGGTTGTTTTGTTAAACCGATTTTTGCTCCAAGTTCTGTCGTGAAGAATGTTTCAGGTTGCAATTCAAAAAGTTGTCGAAATACTTCAATATATAATTTTGCTACTTGAGTCACTTCAATTTTTTGGTCAAAGAAAACTGCATATTCTAACTTTTTGTGTTTCGGGTCTTCTGCGTCAAAAATGTTGACTTCATTAGTATCTGCTTTGTCTTCAATTATAATATTTGGTATTTCCCAAATTTTTAAAAATCTTTCTGCAATGAGCTCAAAACGTCTTTCTATTTCTACTTTGTCCCACTTTTCAAGGATTGTTAAATATTTATTTAGCCAAAGTCTACTATCTTTATAACCTGCTCCCTCTAAATCACGTTTATCGACAAATGATTTGTTACTTAACTTTCCATTATTACCAGACAAAGTCAAGTTTCCTATTGTATTGATATAATTTTCTTTAATAAAATTGAACTCATCAAGTCCTAATTCAATCTTCCATTTAGGATCGGGATTTTGAGGAAAAATATGTTCTATTGTAATATCTTGGTTTCCATCAATTATTACAGGTTCCCTGTTCTCAAAATTCTCTAATCTTTCGAGTAAATATGTTCTGTTTTTTGATTTGATGTTGTAAACATCTTTAACCTTTAAAGCTTCAATTACCTCAGCATTTTTAGGGAAACGCTGAACTCCTGTTCTTTGTAATAGTGACTTTTGAATAGAGAATAAATAATTTGTGTGTTCAACTTTATCATAAAGGCTCATAAAAATTTTATTCAAAGAGTTTGTTCCTAAGCCAAGAATAAACCTTCTCCAAGTGAATGATTGAATCAAGTTTAAAACCTTTATGAAAGTTTTTTTATCAATTATTGAATTAGAATAATCGTCATAAACTTTCATTATAAAAGGATATGCCACATTAATTTCAAGTCTGTTTATATATTCTAATTGAAGTCTGATGTCCTTATCAGTTTCATTTTTAGGATTAATCAGCTTGTTGTAATGTTTAACTAATGATTTTATACCTGCAAGATTTTGTTCTAACTCTCCAAGTGTAGTTGTTGGATATTTCGCTTTAAATTCTAAATAAACCTTGCCTTTGTTTGGAATGTTTTTGTTTTCCAATGTTAAATAATCACGAATAAAATCAGAAACTCGACTAACGTTCAATGTCTCGTCTTTGGCTAATTTCTCGATTAGTTCCCAATAATTCTGATATATTTTATTTTGGTCTCTACGATTAAGTCCCATTAATATATAGTTTCTAATTAGGTCTGCTTGAGCAAGTTCTAATCCCGTCGAGTTTAAGCTTTCAAAAATTCTTTGCGGATCGTCTTTTTCTCTGTCAAGCGAAACTTCAACAAACATTAGCTTTGATAAGCCTTTTAAAACCGTTTGGTAATTTTCTTCTGTAATTCGACCTTTAAAATAATTAAAGTTGTCAATGAGTTTTGAAAAATCTGAATACTCTTCTGTTTCGTCACTTCTTAACAGATATTTTAAAGCTCTATCATTGTTTTCGGTTGGTCGTAGTTTTAATTTTTCTTCTTCTGGCGAAAATTTATTTATTAGATATGTTTCGCTTATTTCATTTACAAGTACTTCGTTGTTTAGGTCTTTAGCAAGCCTATGAAGCACTAAATAAACAATTGTCAAAGTTGTAAGCCTTTGCTGTCCATCAATAACAGTTAACTCTTTAATTCTTGAAGCTGTATAAACGTCATCATGAACATAAACAATGCTGCCAATAAAATGTGCATTCATTTTTTTGCTTTTTCCAACTTCTAGTATGTCGTCTAGTAGTTGTTTGCATTGCCCCATTGTCCAGTCATAATTTCTCTGATAAACAGGTATTACAAATTGGGTTTTATTTGATGATAAAAAGTCTTCTACTTTGGTTTCGTTTGCCTTCATATATTTTCCCTTAATTGCCACTAACGCCCGGCTAGTAACTGATGTGCCCTTAAGGCATGTCAGTTACTAGCTTGTTAGGTGCAGTTAATTTTATTATTTCTTTTAATTTAATACTATTTTTACTAAGCTCTTTTAACAAATTTTGAACTTGTTTCGGTAATTTATTATAATACTTAAATATTGAACAACCTAAAGTAATA
>JACMPO010000251.1 GCA_014377455.1 Flavobacterium sp. | reverse complement strand
ATATACGTTTTATCAGAATATTTAAGAAAAAAATCCATGTTTAGTGACCAATCAGGCGAAGCAGAAGATCGTAGAGTTCGTATAGTAAAAGTAATGCTAGAAAATCCACAAGGACTACTTTTTAATGCTAAGGTGGAAGTGAAAATAAGTACTAAATAATCTCAAAATGGCAATATTTAAAACTGCATTGCGATTTATAAAGTATGATAAAGCCAAGAGTATTGGGGTAACTTCTGGTATTTTAATAAGTACTTTTTTAATTGGGCAACAACTTGGTATTCTTGATTATTTAATGCGATTAATGGCCGCACCAATAGACAATGCAAAGGCACAAATTTGGGTTGCGGATAGCCGAACTATAGATGCCAACCAATTAGCAACAATTGACATTAAAAAACTTCGAGAAGTACGAAGCGTAAGCGGCGTGAAAGAAGCTTTTCCATTAGTTGTTTGTGTGGCAAGTGCTACTGTGGATAAAGGAAGAACATCTTCTATAACCTTAATTGGAATTGAATCACCACATTTTAATGGTGGTCCGCCAAGTGACAAAATTATCAATGGAAAACTAGAGAATTTACAAATGGATGGTGCCGTTTGTGCCGATTTTTTTGACGAAAAAGTGTTTGAAGTTCCAATAGAAATTGGTACACAAATGGAAATTAATGGCAAAAAAGCAATTGTAACTGTACAAACAAAAGGTGTTCGAGGGTTTGGTTTCGGGTTTATGTATACCACTTTAGAACGTGCCAGATATTTTTCTAATTTATCTACTAATAAAGTAAATGCCATTTTAGTAAATGTAAACGACGGTGCTGATATTGATGCAGTTGTTAATAATATAAATGCTAGTGTTTATAGCGTAAAAGCATACAAAACAGAAGATTTGCGCAGCAGCACCATTTCCACGGTTATTGGTACAACTGGGATTGCATCAAGCACGGGAACGCTAATTATTTTTGCTTTAATTGCTGGTTTTTTCATCATTGGTTTAACCATGTACAGCAGCGCTTTAGATAGAATAAAAGATTATGGAACGTTAAAAGCTATTGGCGCAAGCAATAATTACATACGAAAATTGATACTTATTCAGGCAGTACTTTTTGCTGTTATTGGCTATATCTTAGCTTATATCTTATTGCTAGGATTTAAAGCTGGTGTTGCAGGAACAGGACTTTTGGTACATTACAGACCAGATGTATTGGTGGGAATTTTTGTAGTAATTGTATCTATATCAGTTATTGCGGCAACATTTGCATTGCGCAGAATAAAAGGTGTAGAACCAGCTTCAGTTTTTAGAGGATAAAATTTAAAAGTAAATTAAAATGAAATGTAAATATATATTATTGGTTGCAATTGCAATTATTTTTGTAACCAATACTACAGCGCAAACAAGAACAATTGGTCTAAAAGAATGCATAACATTAGCATTAGCCAATAAATCTAATATTTTAGCTTTGAATGCAGAAGCCACGATTGATAGTTTGAATATCAAACAAATACGAGCAAAGAATTTACCACAGATAGCACTTGCATACGACTACTTGTACAACCCCATTATTCGAACGAATATTGTCCCAGTTGGTCAATTTTCGCCAATTCCTACAGATGAAACTCGAGCTATAAAGTTTGGAACAAAATATAATCAAATTGCAGGTGTGCAAGTAATGCAACCTATTTTTGATGCCAGTATTCGGAGTAAAATAAAGGATTCTCAATTGCAATATCGTATTAAAAAAGACCAAGTTACTACAGCAAATGAGGAATTAACATTTGAGGTAGCCAAAACATTTGTAAGTATTTTAACCAAGCAGGAACAATTAAAAATTTCAAAATTAGACACACTTAGAACCGCTAGTACTTTAAAAATTATTCGAAATAAATTCTCAGACGGCAACATTTTGAAAATGGATTTTAATAAGGCTAAAATTAATCACAACAACTCGATTTTTGCATATAAAGAATTGATTTCAGACTTGATTGTGGAGAAAATTTACTTAGCCTTTCTAACCAATCTACAAGTGGAAACAATTGATATTGTAGATGTTGATAACATTTTTAGAGAACAAAATTTAAATATCTTAACGCAATCCAAAGAAACAAAAAACTTGTCTAAAATTAACGAATTAGATAGCAGAATCATATTAGCACAACAGCAAATAAGAGGAGAAAAAGCAAAATATTTGCCTACATTGAGTTTGAATGGTTATTTGGGAGCAGACCAGTTTTCAAATGATTTACAACCTTTTCAATCCAACACTTGGTTTGGTAATTCTTTTGTGGGGCTTTCTTTACGATTACCTGTTACAATTGGCGAAAATAAATCGAATAAAATAAGTCAATTTCAAAGTCAAATTAAGTCCTTAAATTTTCAGAAAGAGGAAGAATTAAAACAATCCGAAAAAAATAAACAAACAGCTTTACAAGAAATTAGTACTTTGAAAGAAGAAGCAAAATCATATTCTTTAAATATAGATTTATTAAAAGAAAATGTACAGCTTTATAACGAGCGTTTGCAAGCGGGTCAAGAGACTTATGATAATGTAAACTTGGAGGAAATCGAATATCAAAAAGAAATCCAAAAACTAAATAATGTTAACAACAAAATTTGGCAACAATGGTTACTATTTTTAAAGAACGCTGGAATGCTGGATAAATTAAAATAATAGTATTACAACCGCACATGATTAAAACCGAGAATTTTGAACAAGTTGAAGTAAAATCTGTTTCAGAATTACGCGATTGGTTATTACAAAATCACAATCAAAAAGAAAGCATTTGGCTGGTTACTTACAAAAAAGAAGTGCTTGATAAATATGTATCGGTTCAAGAAGTTTTAGACCAATTGTTGTGTTTTGCATGGATAGATGGCATTCGTAGAAAACTGGATGAAACCAGAACGATGCAACTTATTGCGCCAAGAAAAGTAGAACATTGGGCAAAAACATACAAAGAGCGTTTTTTAAAATTAGAAGCTTTGGCTTTGGTTCATCAAGCGGGATTTGATTCGGTTACAGCATCTAAAAAAGCTGGGTTATGGGATTTTATGGATGATGTAGATAATTTAATTGTTCCAAACGATTTAAATCAAGCATTAAGTGAAAACAAACCAGCCTTGGAATTTTTTGAAAAATTATCGCCATCAAATAAAAGGTTTGTATTAAGATACATCAAATTAGCTAAAACAGAAGATACACGTAAAAAGAGAATTTTACAAGTGGTAAGCTTATCGGCTCAAAATAAAAAAATCCTAGGACTTTAAAAGTAAAAAAACATTTCTGAAAATTATTTAAATAGCATAAAATGAAAGAAGCCTTAAATGGCGCAAAAATAAATCAAAACAGTATTTATTTTTTTGGGTGAAAAACTGAAATCAATTAAAATGTCTTCGAAGAAATACAATGCATTGATTAATTTATCAACGTATTGGCAAGATAATAATCTCGCTTTTCTGGACTGGGATGAATTAACCGATGATGAAGTAAGAAACTTACTTAAAGAAGTCAAAGGCGTAGGCAATTGGACCGTCGATATGATTTTATTATATACATTACAGAGACCAAATATTTTTCCAACAGATGATTTGCAATTAAAAAAGGTAATGCGTAAAGTATATGAAATTGATGAACACGAAAATCTTAAAAAAGAAATGGAATTTATTGCTGATGATTGGAAACCTTACAGATCAACCGCTGTACTTTATCTTTTAGAAAACGCAAAAAAAATCTATTAAATGAAGCATTCCGTTACAACAAATTTAAAACTTTTGGGTGGTAGTATACCAACTTGGCTTTTTGAACGAATGACAAATTTAGTCTTCCAATAGTCGAAAGTATTGTAGCCGAATATAGTCAACAAGCATTTTTATCTCGAATTTCAGATCCATTTTAGTTTCAAAGCTTTGGAGCTGTAATTGGTATGGATTAGAATTCAGCTGGTGTTACAACGACTGTGATGAGTGCTTTGAAAAAATCAATAAATCCGCATTCGACAACACTTGGACTATACATTTGCGGTAGCAAAGGTAAAGCATCTTTAAAAACTCCAAATGAGCTTATCGCAATTGGTAATAAAACGGGTTTGAATGGTAT
>JACMPO010000045.1 GCA_014377455.1 Flavobacterium sp. | reverse complement strand
GCTTAAAAACAAGTTTTTCAAGTCGTAGAAAGCAGTTTTTAAAGAAGTTGTTGCTTTTGTTTGTATTTCACATACAACTCCGGCTTTTGTTTTGGTTTTTTTGGTGATAAACTTCAAGTATTTCTTTAAATTATAGGTTAATGCTGCCATCAAAACGTGTTTATTGGCTTGCTGAATGCCTCTTGTGTTTACCCGTTTCATGTTGGTAAAATTGACTAATGTTCCAATTACAGGTTCTACCGTTTTACTTCTCACTCGTACCATTTTCTTGGCATAGTATGGGTCTTGTGTGAGTTTTTGGTGCATTCGGTCGTAATATTCTTTGTGGATGCTGTTGTCTATTTTTTTAAACTTGGTGCTTTTTCCGCAGCATTGCTCTCGCAGTGGGCAGTTTTTACAAGAACTCTCACTGCTTCTGTAAGTACGTTTAGTGTAGCCACAAATCGCCACATTCGGCTAAAATTACTGCGACTAAGTATCCTCCAATTCTAGAAATTATATAAACCTTACTCAATATTCTATAACAATCCAAGAAAACAGTAATATTATATTTGTACTGTTGTGAAACCTAATTCGCAGCATAATAACTTTAAAATGAAAAAGATACTTTTAGTTGCATCGTTTATTGTTTTCGGAATTACATTAAATTCTTGTAGCAGCGGTAGCAACGATTCAAATTCGTCGGGCAAATATGCCTACAAAGTGAGTATGACAGATGCTCCTGGACCTTATGATAGTGTTAACATCGATCTTCAGGCAGTAGAAGTAATTGGAAGTAACGGACAAACAGTTACATTAAATACCACAACGGGTATATACAATCTGTTGACTCTTTCCAATGGAGTAAATACAATCATTGCCTCGAGCGCTTTGGGAGATGTTAAGGCATCACAAATAAGATTGATACTTGGAACAAACAATACGGTTGTAGTAAATGGTGTTTCATATCCTTTAGCTACCCCTAGTGCTGACCAAACAGGCTTAAAAATTAATGTAAGCCAAACACTTATGCAAAATGTTGAAAATGCAATCTTAATCGATTTTGATGCCAACACTTCAATTGTTCAAACAGGAAGCGGGACTTATAAATTAAAACCAGTGCTAAGAACAGTCGATGTAACAACATCTGGAAGCATCAAGGGAACCATTACACCAGTTGGTAGCGTAGCTTCCGTAACGGCTACCGCAGCATCAAACGTAGTGTACTCTAGCAGTGTAAACGCTCTAGGTCAGTTTCAAATTTCAGGGCTTCCAGCCGGAAGCTATACCTTTACAGTAACCCCAGTATTACCTGCACTTCCCGTGACACAGTTAAATGTAATGGTAACTGCCGGTATAGCAACAAATATTGGAGTAATCGCTTTATAATAAATTTAAGGTTTGAGGTTTACGTCATCTGGAAATACAAAAACCCGGAACTATAATCTGAAACTAAAACAAACCGCCTGTAGGGTAACTTGCAGGCGGTTTTAAAATTTTGGGGTTTAAGTCTTAATCTTAAACCCACACTACTGCGCAACTCTAGCAAAGCGACTTGCGTAACAATTCCTTCGCGTGGCTACAAAACCGCTACCGCAAATTTTCTATCTGTGTCCATAAAGTTGCGTAAGCAAAGACAAGGTAAAATAAAAAGATTTACTATAGTAGATTTGATATTTATTGTAGGCACAGACTGCAAATCAATACAATCTGGGAGTCATAATACTCAGAATTATGTACGATTTTCAAATAATTATGCAACACTTAACATAAAAAATTTGGCAAACTTTACAAAAAAGATTCAGAATTATGAAAAATCAATTTTTATGATTAGTGGTTAAATAGATACAAAGGACTTGTATATTATTCAATCACCTATCTTGAATCGAAAAAACAAACTATTAATTAAATATTTAAATGTTAGATTATGGAAAACGTAGTAAACATTCAGGAGGTAAAGCCTTCACTCACTAACAGAAGGGATTTTTTGAGAATTAGTGGAATTAGCATGGTTGGTACAGGTTTGCTATTGGCAGGCTGCAGTAAAGATAATAATAATGATTCTGGTCCAACCACACATCTCCCTGGTCTAAATAACGGCATATTTGATTTAGGAAGTGGCGATTTTGGAGTTCTTAGCTATGCGTATGCTTTAGAACAACTGGAAGCAGATTTTTATACCAAAGTTGTCAATGCTACAGGATTTAATATCAATTTCACTCCTGAAGACAGACAAGTACTTATTGATTTGTATAATCATGAAGTCATTCACAGAGAGTTTTTTAAAGCGGCATTAACGGGTGCATTACCTAATCCTGCTACACAATTGCTTCCTGGTCTTACCTTTAATTACGGAACTCTGAACTTCAGCAACCGTACTCAGGTTCTTGCTACAGCAAAAGCCTTAGAGGATACTGGAGTTGCTGCTTACAATGGTGCAGGTAGATTAATTACTAATCCAGATTATCTATTATTGGCAGGAAAAATTGTTTCTGTTGAAGCGCGACATGCTTCTGCAATTAGAAGCCTTATTAATCCTAATTCAAAAGATTTTGCCGGTGATGATGTTATAAATACTACAACTGGTTTGGATGTTGCTAAAAAACCTTCTGAGGTAATCCCTATTGCCGGTGGCTTTATCACAACTCAGTTTACAGCGCTTTACTTACCTTAACTATTAAAATTAGAAATTATGAATATATTTAAATTTATAGAATCATTTACAAATGATGATTTAATGCAAAGCAAAGGATCCAGAAGAGATAGTTTTGGACAGTTTGGCAAATTAGGTAAAAACTTAGCATTGGCTTCTATTCCTTTTGGATTGTCAACTTTTGCAAATAAAGCTTTTGCAAGTGATATAGGTCCAACTCCAAGCACTCCTATAGGTGCATTGCAATTAGCACTTACCCTAGAATATCTTGAAAAGGAATATTATCTAATGGGATTAAATTCAGGCGTAATTCCTACAGGTGGAAGAGATGAAAAAGTATTTATGCAGATATCTGCACATGAAACAGACCACGTAACCTTTCTAATTGCAGGATTAGGCGGTCCTGGAAGTGTTAATTTCGTAGCAAAACCTACATTTGATTTCACCGCTGGAGGTCTTTTTTCACCTTTTACCGATTATCAGCAATTTTTGGCTTTAGCCCAAGCTTTTGAAGATACTGGAGTAAGAGCCTATAAAGGACAAGCCGCAAATTTAATTTCAACACCCGATTTACTGACTGCAGCTTTACAAATTCATTCTGTCGAAGCACGACATGCTTCTGAAGTAAGAAGACTTCGTGGACAAAAAGGATGGATTGTAGGCAACGATCGCGGCGGTTTACCAGTTCAAGCTCAAGGAACTTATAATGGCGAAGAGAATAATATGCAAGCAGGGTTCAATGCTGCGACTGTAAACAATGGGACTGCAGGACCAGTAATTCCTGCCGGAGCAGGGGCAGAATCTTTTGATGAGCCGTTAACAACTCAACAAGTAGTTAGTATTGCCAATTTATTTATTGTATAAACTATTCCTTATTACTAACTATTTATAAATATAAATTAATTTACAAATGAAAAAACTAGTATTCGTATGCGCAGCTTTTGCATGTTGCTTTGGAGCCTTTGCTCAAGATGAAAAAATGCAACAAGACAAAATGCAACAAGAAAAATCTATGCAGCATTCTAACATGAAAAAAGACCACATCATGATGAAAAACAGCAAAATGATGATGATGAAAGATGGCAAAACAATGATGATGGATCAGGAAATGACCATGTCAAACGGCACAATGGTTTCTGTAGATGGTAAAGTAACCATGAAAAACGGAAAAACCATGATGATGAAAAACGGTGACATGATTGATATGGGTGGTATGATGACTCATAAAAAGAAAATGATGAAGAAAGCTTCAAAAATGAAATAAGAGACATTCATTTTTGATTTTTTTGAAATGCCCTGTTCTGCCAGGGCTTTTTTTATTGCTTTATTTCTGATTTTCAATTTGTTGAGTTGCATTAAATCATTTTTAACTAAAAACGGCATAAAAAAAGTGTTCAACACTAGGGTTGAACACGTAATTGTAAAATCATTATTTGCAATATAGGAAATAATTAGCGCCACTTAGGATGCTAAGTAACCTCCACCTATTTCGAGCATATTTCCTGATGCAAATGTACTATCGTCACAGGCAAGGAAAATGAAACCGTTGATAATTTGTTCTGACTGATTTATTTGTTGCAAAGCGTTTGAAGTATTAATATGTTGGTTAACCTCAGCATAACCAGTAATCCCACCTTTAGCAATTGATGGAGTATTAAGATATCCAGAACAAATTGCATTAATTCGGATGCCTTGAGGTTGCGTATTTAAATGCAGATGTTAATGTAAAATCAATAACCCTGTCTTTAGCTACGCCATATTTTGACAAGGATACAGCACCAGTTTTGTCGAAAATTGATGCAATATTTACAATAACACCGTTATGTTGTTTTGCCATATGGATAGATTCCTCATGCATTATGTTGAAAACTCCGGTTAAGTTAGTTTCAATGACTTTTAACCAGGCTTTATTACTCATAGTACCAAGCTTTTCCGCTTCTTTCCTATACCCGTATTATTAAGTGCAACATCTAGCGTTCCAAAAATAGCAATAGTCTTTTCAATGGCCAACTTCACATGATTAAAGACTGAAACATCACACTTTATAAAAATTGCTTTTGGATTTTCCTTTTTAATTTCTTCCATTGCTCTATCGGTAGTCCCTGATTTCATCCCAGCCACTACTATATTTGCACCTTCTTGTGCTGCTGCTATAGCACATGCCTTACCAATTCCTGCTAAACCACCAGTAATGAATACCGTTTTGTTTTCTAGTTTTTTCATTTATTATCACAATTAATTTTTAGCAATCCAGATATATTTTAACATCACTTCAGTTTGGTAATCCCTTAATTTATTGAATAAGATAAGGCATCCCTTATTGCTTTGATTGTATTTAAATCTTTTTTTATTGAATTATGTTGCTCATTAATCATAATTTGCTGTTCTGCTGTGATGTAGTTCGTATTATTCCTTAAAGCCATGAAATAAGTTTCAACCGTTATTTCTTCTCCAAACTCACATGATTTCAGAATAACTTTACGATCATTAGTTAGAAGTGCTGCCTTTAGTACGTCAACCCAAATATGTAATAGCTTTACAAAAGTAATTATTGTCTCATCTACTATTCCTCCTAATCTTTTTACTTCAGTTTTTAATTCCTGTTTGCAATTTTGACTTGTTGCAGTGAATTGTGCAAACAAAGTCTTTAAATTTTGTTCGTCAGTTATATTGGAAGCACTTTCATATCCTATGATTCTAAAATTATTGATAGTAATGAGTGTGTTTAAAACTTCAATTGTTTCTTCACTTTTCATTTTAGTTGGGCTTAAAATGTTAAAAAATTATTTTTCAATTTTGATTCTACTTACACCAAGTGTATTGTTGATTTATACAAGATTATTGGGATTTATTATATTCTTTTTGATAACTAATTGTATCTTAAAGATTTATTCTTAATGATGGAAGTGATGCTGTTGCCCATTCCTTAATTTCCAGATCGATGTATAACAGGATAGCAGTTTCAAATAATGAACTTTTATCTGTATATTCGGTTACCATCCATCATTTTTATTCTAAGTTACATCGTTGGTGTCTTTAATTTGATTTCCATACATGATGAAGCAACAATCATTATTGTTATGAATAGTATCCCTTGTAATACGATTGATTTATACTTTTTAATTTTTTAATTAAAGGAATTATTTACTGGAATTATTTTTTTCAATTGCAGCAGTAACCGCAACTTTCGTTAAACCCGTTGTGTTTTTATCGGGATCAGCTGCTTTGGGTTGTGAAGAGAATGTAAGCTTACTCATGTATTCGGGATTTGCTCCTGTCATTTTTTCCTTAATGATATCGCCATAAGCCTTGCGCGCCTGTTCCACAGTTTTTTTATCGGTAATGATGTCGTTTGCTAAATTGAGTGCTAAAAAATTGTTTGCCTCTTTATCACATCTCGCACTCATAGTACCTTGCGTTCTGTCAAAAGTTACGCTACCATCGAACATGCCCAGTTCATCCATTTTATCTTCAGGAACCTTATACATAATTGTTGTCTGCATCATATCAGTATGCTCAATAGGGAAACTGTGTTTAGATTCCATTTTGGTAATTGCTATTTTTTTCCATACTCCTGCATCTGTCCAAATTAATTCATCTGAAGTGATTCCATTTGGCTTACCGTATTTTTTGGTAATTTCGTCTACAGCCATTTGAGAAGATTTGTTCCAGTTAGAAACATCTGCCAAATTGTTGTTTTCATTACTGCTTGATACGCTTTGCAAATCTTCAGCCGGATCTTCTCCGAGTGCATTGTTATTTGAATTTGCTTTATTGCAACTTGACATTGTAAATAGTGTTGCTAATAGCAAGGCGAGTATTATTTGATATTTTTTCATTTTAGTAATTTTTTTATTTATGTTTTATCGCTTTTTCGGCCTCTGTAATATTTAAAGTATCCATTGCTACTTCTGAAAGTTTCTTGTCAGTGGCTTTTTCTTCTTTTAGGGTTGATTTCAATAATTCAGCGACTTCTCTTAGACCTAATGTTTTTGCGAACTGCCGTAATGTTCTGTAAGTTGCAATTTCATAGTGTTCTACTTTTTGGGCTGTCGAAATTATACCAGCATCACGCATTGCCCCCGCCTCGCATGATTCCATAATTTCTCCCCCTTCTTTAATAATACCTTCCATTGCCAGACATTTTTTGGCTGTTGGTTTTTTATCAATTAATGTAAAAACCTGTGCCAATCGTTCTACATGGTTATTGGTTTCTTCAAGATGAGCAGTTAATCCCTCAATCAAGTCGATTGAAGTTGCATTTTTTATCATGAGCGGAATTGCTTTTGTCAGTGCTTTTTCTGCCCAAAAAATATCTTTCAATTCATCTTCAAATAATTTCATTAATTGAGATACCTGCATAGTTGAATTTGTTGAATCTTCTTTTGACAGAATTCCGTTTTTGAAATTATTCAAATTATTTTCCATTTTTTTGTTTAGTTAATAGATTTTTATCAGAATCTTGTTCTTCCTTTTTATTAGCAGTAGTGTCGTTTTTATCCTGCTCAAGGTTAGGATTATTAGGATTTGGATTCTGTTTGTTGTAATCCTCATTGGTTTTTTCTTTTAAAATGCTTTCATTTTGTTGATTGCGTTCGTCTTTTTTATTTTTATCCATTTTAATTTGAAATTTATTCGCAACAGAATTGCTAGTTATGCAAAGTTGAGATTCTTAATTAGCTATGGTGTTGCAAAATTTTAGAAAAAGAGTGCATAATTCGCAAAAAAAGGTTGCCAAAACCGGCAACCCTTTTTAAGTATCTTTTAAGAAACATAATCAATTTTCCCTATTCAACTGCTAGAGATTATTTAACTATAATTAGTTTGGAGAATTATTTTATAATTTACAAATCTTCTAATCCATTTCTTCTAAAAGTTTTCATTGTTTTGAAAAAGGTTGGAGTAAGACCTGTTACCTTTTTGAACTGATTTGATAGATGTGAAGAACCGCTGTAATTCATTTTGAAAGCAATTTCTTTGATTGAAAGTTCATCGTAAATAAGTAATTCCTTTACTCTTTCTATTTTATGAAGCACAATAAAATGTTCAATTGTAATACCTTTAGTTCGAGAAAAAACATTTGACATATTTGTATAATCCATATTTAGTTTCTCACTTAGGTAATCGGAAAAATTTGTTCTTGGAAGTTCCTCTGCATAGTGAATCATCTCAATGACTATATTTTTTATTTTTTCAACGAGCTGTGTTTTTTTGTTGTCTAATATTTCAAGACCTATTTCGTTTAAAGCAACCTCAAGTTGGCTTGTCTTATCTTTTGAAAGCACTCCAACAATTGTTATTTCGCCTAATTCTACAATAGTATATTCAATTCCAAGCTTTTCTAACTCTTGTTTCACCATCATCTTGCAACGCAAGCTCACCATATTTTTTATGAATAGTCTCATTTATTTTTATAATTGTGATGATTAGAAGAGTTTATTATGCTCTTTAAAAGTACTAATGTAGTTAATAATGTAACTGCCGTACTTTTATTAATCAAATGATAGTAATTGAACGTTAAATAGAAAGCAAAAAATTTGCTCTTTCTAAAGATTCATCTGGATTTAAATAAGCATTCTCGACCACTTTAGACAAAAACAGTTTAAGATTAGCAAAACTAGTAGGTTTTTTAATGTAGACATTTGCTCCACTACAAAATGTTTCATCTAAATCTTTTTCAGCAGCTGAAGTAGAATAAATGGCGATTGAAATTTCGTTAAACTTTTTATTGTTTCTAATTTCCTTCAAGCATTCTAATCCGTTTTTACGAGGCATGTTCAAGTCGAGAAAAATAATGTTTGGTAAAACAGCATCTTTTTTTGTTAAATACTCCATTAACTGCAAACCATTATTTACAGTATGAAGTAGGTGTTTTAAGTTCAATCCATCAAGTGCATCCTTAAAAATAAACCTGTCGCCTTCATCGTCATCTGCAATAAGAATACGTATTGTCGTGTTTTCCATTTTTACTATTTTTTAATCTGTAGGTAGGTAAATGTCAAATGTTGTTCCTTTGTTTAATTTACTTTTAACCGTGATTTCTCCGTCATGATTTTCCACAATTTTTTTTACAATGGCAAGACCAATTCCTGTTCCTGCATATTCTTCTTTGCCGTGAAGTCTTTGAAATACTTCAAAAACTTTTTTGTTGTATTCTTCTTCAAATCCAATACCGTTGTCCGAAACTGAAATGTGACAATAATTTTTTTCAGGAGAAAGATTTTTGTGCTTTAGTTTTATACCCTTTATAATGTGGCTTGTAATTATTATATGTGGCGGAATGTTTGGTTTTGAAAATTTGAGTGCGTTACCGATTAGATTTTGCATTAGTTGACGGAACTGAAATGCAATGATTTTTGCTTCACAAATTTCTGTAATTTCTATAATTGCTTTTTTGTCATCGATGATTTCTTTGAAATCTGCTGTTACCGTATTTATGATAGTGTTAAGATTTGCAATTTCAAATTTTCTTTCTGAGGTGTTTAAACGAGAAAAACTAAGTAAATCGTCAATCAGTGTTCGCATACGTTTGGCAGCATCTTCCATAAGTCGGAAATAATTTTTTCCGCTATCAGATAAATTTTCTTTTTCTATTATGCGATTGGCAAAGGTTTGTATTTTGCGCAGCGGTTCCTGCAAATCATGACTTGATATATAAGTAAAAGCTTCCAACTCTTTGTTTATTTTTACCAGTTCTTCGGCTCTTTTTTCTTTTTCTGAACTTTCAAAGATGAGCTTCTCATTAGCTTTTTGTAATTCTGTAGTTCTTTTCATTACAGCTTTTTCTAACGATTCTTTTTGTTCCCTTTGCTCTTGTATCTCCGTTTTAGAACCTATCCACATTTTTATTTTTCCCTTATCATCTTTTAAAGCCACAGCTGTAGTAAGGTGCCATAAGTATTTGCCGTCTTTACGGAGTAATCTGTTTTCTGTTTCAAGGTCATTTCCTGTCTTGAGACATTCCTGCCATTGTTTTTTGTTTTTTTCTCTATCATCGGGATGAATAATTTTTTCCCATCCATCACCTTTTAATTCTTCGAAGGACTTTCCGACATAGTCGAGCAATGTTTTATTAAAATAATCTTTGTTGCCCTTTGCATCGGAAGTCCATACTTTTTGTGGAATTAATTCAGCCATCAATCGGAATTGTTTTTCGCTTTCTTTTAATTTATTCTCTGATAGCTTTCGTTCAGAAATATCGGTATGTACACCCACCCATTCCCGTATTGATTCATCTGCATTCAATAAAGGAATTGCCTTAACAGAAAAATGCCCCCAATTTCCGTTTTTATATTTTACACGGTGTTCAAACACAAAATTTTTACGGTCTCTAACTGCCTCTTGCCAGGCATCAAGAGTAGGTTGTACATCATCAGAATGAATAGCATCAGCCCATCCATATTCCTGATAGGCTTCATAGTTTTGGCCGGTAAGTGAACTCCAACCTAGCTGCTCTCCATCCATTTCTCCTTTTGCATTGTTGGTCCATAAAATTCCTTCCACTGCGTCAACAGCCGCCTGAAAACGTTCTTCGCTTTCTTGAATTTTTTTGCGGGCCAATACCTGTTCGGTTACTTCATGGGCTACCACTATTACTCCTGAGATAGTATTATCGTCTTCCTGTATTGGTTCAAAAATAGTATTGAAATATGTTTGTTCGTTTTTACCGTTTCTTATTAGTGTTACTTCGTATTCATTGGCACGAAAAGGAATGCCGCTTTTCATTACTTCATCAAAATCCGATTTCAACTGGCTTTCCATTTCGGGCATTGATTCAAAGAGAGGCTTGCCTATTATGTTCTTGTCTTTAGCAAGAATTTCCAAAGCTAAATCGTTGACAAGTTCAGCTATGTAATTGCTGCCACGATAAATAGCAATAGCTATGGGTGTTTGCAGTAGCAGGTCATGATAGTGGCTCAGGATTTTTTTTTCTTTAAGTTGAAAAAGCCGCTGTTTGGTAATATCCTCAACAGAGAGCAGTATTAATTTCTCTGAAGTATTTTTGTTAATTACCTCGCGGGCATTTAGCAACATAATTCTATCTCCGATATCTGGAAAAGAAACGTTTACTTCAAAATCAGTAAAAATTGATTTCTCTGGAAGAATTTTTTCAAGTAAGTTACGCAATTCGGGAATATCCCATTGTTTGTCGCCAAGGTCATAAATTAAAGTACCCTCCGTTTCCTTTTCATTTACCTTAAATGTTTTATAAAAAGATTTGTTGGCTGTTTTTACCCGCAGGTTTTTATCAAGCACCAGCAATGGCTCGCGAATGTTTGCCACAATAGATTCGGCATAATTCCTGGCTGCCGCTATTTGTTCATTCAAACCAATCATTTCGTGGTTGACCACCATTAGTTCCTCATTGGTGCTTTGTAGCTCTTCTTTGCTGGTTTCTAATTCTTCATTCAAACTCTGAAGTTCTTCACTGCCACTTAGCAATTCTTCATTAGCACTTTGCAGCTCTTCGTTGGCCGCTTCCTGATCTTCGGTAATGCTCCGCATATCTTCTCGAGCTTGGGTAAGTTCGAGTTCTAATTGTTTTATGCGTAAATCTTTATCGTCTGTTTTTGTTTTTCGTGTCGGTTTTTTATTTTCGGATTCTTCCTGTTTGTTAGCGATGGAATTACTATCGTGAAACAGAATTAAATAATGAGGTTCTATAGTATTTGGCAGCGGAATGGCTTCGATGGTAATATTGACAATACTGCCGTTTATCTCCACGGGCACATTTTCTTTTATAACTGCTGCGGTTGCTTTTTTTGTTTTGTGAATAATATTTCGCAATTCAAAAGCCAACCCATTTTTTGCTAATACTAATAAATTATGACTTGGTTTGCCCGATGATTGTTCTAGATAGCGACTCGTGCTGCCGCGAAACTGTACAATATCCATAGCTTCATTTATGACCACACCGGCTGGTGAATATTTGCTGAGCATAATATCATCAGCTGTCTTTTGAAAATCAGAGCGCATACTTTCGGTTTTGGGTTTATCTTTAGTATCAATGAGATTTGATTCCGTTCGTGGGCTTACGGTATGTATAAATTGGCTTGGTGCATCTTTACGGGTATATAATTTATCATTTTTTTCTGTTGCTGCAAAAAGATCCGGAACGCCACTGGTAGTTTCTGATTTGCCGAGTAACAAAAACCCTTTCTGATTTAAAGCATAATGAAAAGTGGTTAATGCCTTTTTTTGCAAATAAGGTTCCATATAAATAAGCACATTGCGACAACTTACTAAATCCATTTTTCCAAAGGGAGGATCTTTTAAAAAATTGTGCGTTGCAAAGACACATAGGTCTCTTATCTGTCGGTTTACTTGATAGCTGCCATTTGTTTTTGTAAAAAAATTATTCAGGCGTTCTTGTGCTAAGCCCGCAACGTCCAGTTTTGTGTAGATACCCGTACGTGCTTTTAAAATGGCACGTTCACTTAAATCGGTAGCAAAAATTTGGACTCTTTCCTCTGAATCAAAAGAGTTGCTGCCTAAAAATTCTTTAATACAAATGGCCATTGAGTAAGCTTCTTCGCCTGTGCTACAACCTGCAATCCAAACACGAATAGGTTCGCCTGGTTGTTTGTTTTTGATAATGAGCGGAAAAACATTGGCGCATAAATTATTAAATACTTTATGGTCACGAAAAAATGACGTCACCGGAATTAATAAGTCTTGGTATAAAAGATCTTGCTCGGGTTTGTTTTCCCTTAAATAGTTGAGATACTCAGCAGGTGCTGTATTTTTGTTAATGGCCATTCTACGGAGAATTCTTCTGCGAATTGTGGTTTGTTTATAATAGGTAAAATCGGTTCCCTTGCGGATGCGGAGTACAGCATTAATTTGTCTAAAGGCTTCTTCATCACCCAAGGGTAAATTTTCTTCAACCGAAGTGGGCTTATTAATAATTTGAGTTACCTCTTGTAGTTTTTCCGGCATTTTATCTGGTGATAGAATAAAATCAACGACTTCGGCTTGAACGGCACTATTTGGCATATCGGGGTAGGCTGCTGACGCTTCGTCTTGCACAAAGGTGATGCCTCCATTATCTTTAATGGCTTTTAAACCTAAGGTTCCGTCACTACCTGTTCCAGAAAGGATTATGCCAATTGCGTGCGTTTGATGCACTATTGCAAGCGAAGTAAAGAAAAGGTCAATAGGTAAATAGCGTTCGGTTTTACTTTTTTCAGGACGCGGTGCTAGTAGTAAAACACCATCCGTAGCCACCATTGTTTTGTTACTTGGTATAACATAAATATGATTGGGTTCTACTTTTATATCATCGGCAATTTCTATAACAGGAATTGGTGTTACCTTTTGCAGGATTTCGCTTAGCATGCTCTCATGATTGGGATCTAAGTGTTGCACCAGCACATATGCCATACCGCTATCAACAGGGATTGCCTTAAGTAGTTTTTTAAACGCATCCAATCCTCCTGCTGAAGCACCAACACCAATAACCGGAAATAAGTTATTTGATTTAATTAATTTTTCGGGTTGCTTATTTTTGGGAAGGGTTGCTTTCATCTTATGTTGATTTTGCTTCACCCGTCATCACGAAATCTTTTTGTTTTGGCAATTCAAGATTTCCTTCCGCAATAAGTTTTAGTGCTTTATAAATTACTTCTTTGAGTTCAGAAAATTTGGCTGGTTTTCTAATATAATAGTGTGCAGCATCTTTAAAAACCATTTTAACCTTAGCCTGATCATTAGCAGTTGAGAATACTATAACTGGAAGATTAAGCAATTTATTGTCGCGTTTTATTTGCCCTAATGTTGCAAAACCATTTTTACGTGGCATGTTGAGGTCAAGGAAAAGAACATCAGGAAGTATGTTGCCTTCTTGTGCGAGTAACTCCAAGAGTTTTTCTCCATCATGAACTATGGTAAGTTTTACCTTTACAGGCAATTCCTCCAGAGCTTCCTTAAAAAGAAGGCAATCGGCATCATCATCATCAGCAAGATAGATATTTAGGTCACGGGTTATAGGTTGCATTTCAACTATTGTTTTCATTTTTGTTATTTAAGAAAGATGAAGATGAAGATTAAGATTACAGTTATAATACTGTTCGTAAGTTCTTAGGAAATATAAGTGAATCTTTCATCACTTTTTAATATTTATCGAATGATAAACAATTAGAGACAAACAAAGTTATACTATTTCATTATGTATTAAGAGGATTTAATGTGTTATTTAATGAATTATTTCAATTTGCTAGCAAATAATCAGTGTTTGATTAGTAATTATCCTATAATATGTATTTATACCTTAATTTCGTAAATGTGAAAACAATAGTCAAGAATGTAGAAAAAATTGTGGTTGTAGGGACTTCGGCAGGCGGCATGAAAGTACTGGTAGCTTTGATTGAGCAACTCCCTGAAAATTTTCCGGCACCGCTTTTAATTGTACAGCACATCTCTGCGGAGGCTACTGGAGATGCTGAATTATATCTTCGGACATGAGGAATAGGGCTGCGATTATGGCTATTCCGGAAATGATAAGAATGCTTAAGAAGCCGTAAACATATTTTGTTGTTGACTTTAGTATTACTCCTAATGCTGAAAGTAGGACAAACACAATATTAAATACCAAATGCTCTGTCCAAGACATTTTTTCTAAAATCCCTCCGCAGGAACAAGGTGTAAACGAACTAAAGTTTAGGATTATAATAATGTAGGCTGAAAACATTGTTATTAAAACAAAACTGCCGTACAATCCAATCAAGCGAAATTTGGAAAACAGTAACAGTAGAACCAAGATAAATTCTACAAGAGGAACGGCAAAAGAAACTGCAACAGCAACTGCATTTAAAAGTGGGGATTGGCCAAGCTGCACTTGAAAATTCTGAAAGTCTAATAGCTTACTTGCTGCTGCATAGGAAAATAGTAGTATGTGCAGAAGAGCAAAAATGTAGATTACATTCGAATTAAATAATATGCGGTTCATTTTACTTACTTTTGGTTATGTAAAATTCTGTAAATGAAATTATTAACTGATTATTATTCGGGATTATCTCAGTTTACAATTTTGGAATCTTAATCAGTATAGTTATTGGTAGGAGGTTGTCAGATAATATCACTTGGACTCTGGCTGTACTTTTTCTTGAAAGCCTTATAAAAATTTATATAGTGATTGAAACCTGCGAGTGATGCGATGTTTGCAAGAGGAATTGTAGTTTGCTCAATAAGTAATCGGGCTTTTTTCAGCCTCTTGTCATTGTAGAATTGGTAAATACTTGTTTCAAATAGACCGAGGAAGCTCTGCTTTAATATAAAATCGTTTATTCCGAACATTTGTGCCAATTCTTTTGTTGAAGGAAGAGCTTCTTCTAAATGATTTACTATATGGTCCTGTACTTTTTGGATTAGAACGGCAGGTGGAGCATACTTTTTTCCTAAAAGCTCTTTCATTTTATCATTATGGTCCTGGAAAATAGGAATAAGCATCCTAACACTATTTTCATTGTCAAGTAATATGCTTTGAAAATTCTCAATGGTTAGTTCTTCTTTTTTGTGTATTAACTGAAGCGCTGCACCTAATACTTTAGTTCTCATCATATCGAGATAACTATTTATTGAACGTGCTTCTTCTAACTGGCCTTTCATTTTGGCGAGGTCAGGTAACCATTTGGACTGTTCAATAAATTTTTTTGAACTGAATTCAAGGCGCTCTCCGTTTACAGCTAATCGAACATAGATCGGAAGTTTGCCGCTAGTGTTGGCATTTTTACTTCTGGTGTAGAAGTGTAAAGTGATTTTTGTTTTCATCTTGGTGACCTTTTTAGTTAGTATTCAATTTAAATTCCTGAGAAATAGCAAACAAGATGTACAGCTTTTGAATGGGTTAGTGAACTGGTTAGATGTACAGTGTTTACAAGGCTTAAGAAGATTTAGCGAGATCCTAAATTTGAATAATTCTAGGGTCTCGATTTTGCCCCTTAAGATTTAAGATTGAATGAATAATTTGGAGGTAACAGAAAAACAAAAACCCTGCAAATCCTAAGATTTGCAGGGTTTTGAGACTTTTTGTTTTTTTAATTGTGGGGAGAGCAGGATTCGAACCTGCGAAGTTCACACAGCAGATTTACAGTCTGCCCTCGTTGGCCGCTTGAGTATCTCCCCAATCCATTACAAATATAACAACTGTTTCAAGGTTTACAAATTAATTCTATAAAAAATTATTGCGAAATAATTTGATTTTTGATACTGGATTACACAAAAAATCTCCTTTCTCAAGGAGATTTTTTGTGTAATAAATTAATTTATTTTAAAAGTTCTAAAACTTTTAGTTTTAGAGCATCACCTCTCAAATCTTTAGCAACGATTTTACCGCTAGCATCTAGTACAAAAGTTGTTGGAATTTGATCTACATGATACAAATTAGCAATTGGATCTTGCCAACCTTTTAAATTTGAAACCTGATTCCAAGTAATTTTATCTTTTGCAATAGCTTGTTTCCATTTGGCAACGTTATCATCTAAAGAAACACCTATGATGTTTAATCCTTTAGAATGAAGTTCATTATAAATTTTTACAACATTTGGATTTTCCTCACGACATGGTCCACACCATGAAGCCCAAAAATCGATAATAGTTACCCTTCCTAACGATTGTTTCAAGGAAATTATTTTTCCCTCTGGAGATTTAGCTTCAAATGCTGGAGCTATTTCGCCAACTGCACTTCATTTTTGTTCCGGTGCTGGTGGAGCAGAAGGTGCTGGAGCCGGAGCCGGAGCTGGAGCAGGTGGTGGAACAGGCGCGTTTATTTTAGCCAATTTGTCTTTTATAGACTTACCAGGTTTTGTATTTTTTAGGTCAGCATCTAAACCATCATAGATTTTTTTAATTTTTTCAACTTCTGGTTTTGGCATACTAAACATTCCATCAACAACTAAAACTGACAAAAATGATTTTGGATGTGTAGAAGCATATTCAGTAAAAAAAGTGGTACTTTCTTTTTGAATTTCAGTATATTCTCTCATCAATCGGTTAATGACTAATGTATCTTTTACTTTTTGAGCTTCATTCATTGCAGCCATATTCTTCGTTTGAAATTCCATTTGCTTTTTTTGCAATGTTTTTTGGATTTTCTCACTATTTTTCTTGAACGATGTAAACTCGTCATTATTATATGTTCCAGAAATCAAAGTTCTGTTAATGCTATCTTTATTGACAACAACTTTAATTTCACCGCTTTCTAAAATGAATCCTACGTTTGATCCTTTTTTGCCAATTTGTAATACATTAAAAGCTGGCTCAGTTACTTTTCCTTTTAATTCAAATTTGCCACCTTTAACTTTAGCAGAATCTAACCCAATTAATATTCCAGTAGTTGGATCTTGTTTTTGAAGAACAACCATTTTACCATCTTCAATTCCTGTTGCAGTACCCGAAATTAAAAATTGGTTTTTACCTACTTTGTTACACGATACTAATGCAATAGCTATCGTTGCTAATAAAACTATTTTTTTCATTTTATTGATTTAAATTTTTGCAAAAGTATTTAAAAAATATCAATCTATATAATTTTTAAGATATGTTTTGCATAATCGTTACAGAAGCTCATTTCTCTTTAATATACATTTATTTTAGTTTTATAGTTCAAAATTAAATAGCATAACTATTTAGGAGTAAATTTTTATTTTGCAGTATATTTGTTAACGAAAATTATATTTTGTGATTCCAGTAAACAAACTTAAAATACTAAACGACCCAATTTATGGTTTTATAACCATTCCAAATTCTCTTATTTACGATTTAATTCAACATCCTTATTTTCAGCGGTTACGTCGGATTTCACAAATGGGATTGTCATCTTTAGTTTATCCAGGAGCAAATCATACGCGATTTCATCACGCAATTGGTTGTATGCATTTAATGCAAAAAGCAGTGCAAACGCTTCGTTTTAAAGGAGTTTTAATTTCAAATGAGGAAGAAGATGCTTTGTATATCGCAATTTTATTACACGACATAGGTCACGGTCCGTTTTCGCATGCTTTGGAAAATAGCATTGTGAATGAAGTACATCATGAAGAAATTTCGCTTCTATTTATGAGTGCTTTAAATGAGGCGTTTGATGGTAAATTATCTCTTGCAATTTTAATTTTTAAAGGAAATTATCATCGCAAATTTATGTTGCAACTCATTTCGAGTCAGCTCGACATGGATCGAATGGATTATTTAAAACGAGATAGTTTTTACAGTGGTGTTGCCGAAGGAAACATAAATAGCGATCGTCTTATCCAGATGATGAACGTCGAAGATGATGTTTTGGTAATGGAGGAAAAAGGAATTTACTCTATCGAGAAATTTTTAATGGCTCGTCGATTAATGTATTGGCAAGCTTATTTGCATAAAACTTCGGTCGTTGCTGAAATAACATTAACCAAAATTTTGAAACGCGCTAAAGAGTTATCTCAAAAGGGAATGGTATTGGAATGTAGTGCGCCACTCAATTATTTTTTGAATAATAAAATTGAATTAGAAAATTTTGATAAAAGTAGATTAGAAATTTTTGCTCAACTAGACGATTTTGATGTCATGAGTGCTATTAAAAATTGGCAGTTTAATGATGATTTTGTTTTGAGTTCGTTATCAAAAATGATTATCAACAGAGATTTACTTAAAATTAAGATGTTTGATGTAAAACCTAATTTGGAAGAATTAAATACATTAAAAGATAAATTTGCAATGTTACATTCGATTTCCGATAAAGAAGCGAGTTATTTTGTTTTTAAAGGTAAATTAAAAAATCAGGCTTACGATAAGCAGTCTGAACCAATTAGTATCTTAAAAAAAGATAAAACAGTTGAAAATATTGTAGATTCGTCAGAGCAATTGCAATTGAAAGCACTTTCGAAATCGGTTGTAAAATATTTTATGTGTTTTCCAAAAGTATTGCTAGAATCCTAGCTATTAAATTAAATTTTATATTTTTGTCCAGATGAAATTCACAGCACAACAAATAGCAGACATATTAGAAGGAGAAGTAGTAGGAAATCCTAATGCTTCTGTTAGTAAACTTTCTAAAATAGAAGAGGGAACTTCGGGTTCGCTAACTTTTCTATCCAATCCCAAATATCAAAATTTTGCTTCAACTACTGACGCTTCCATAATTATTGTAAACACAACTTTTGAATCAGACCAACCCGTAAAAGCTACTTTAATTAAAGTTGAAGATGCTTACAAGGCGTTTTCAAAACTTTTAGAATATTACAATCAAATTAAACTAATGAAATCGGGTATTGAGCAACCTTCTGTAATTTCAGAAGATGTAGTTTACGGCGAGAATTTGTACCTTGGAAGTTTTAGTTATATTGGTAAAAATGTCACAATTGGGAACAACGTGAAAATTTATCCAAATTGTTTCATAGGTGATAATGTTTCAATTGGCGATAATTGTGTTTTCTTTGCAGGTGTTAAAATTTATTCAGAAACTGAAGTAGGATCAAATTGTATCTTTCATTCGGGTGTTATTTTAGGTTCAGACGGTTTTGGTTATGCTCCTTTAGAAGATGGAACGTACAGTAAAATTCCTCAAATAGGAAATGTAATTATCGAAAATGATGTCGAAATTGGTGCTTGCACTACGATTGATAGAGCAACTTTAGGTTCAACAATTATAAGAAAAGGTGTAAAACTTGATAATCAGATTCAAGTGGCACACAATGTTGAAATAGGAGAAAATACGGTAATTGCCTCACAAACTGGAATTGCTGGATCATCTAAAATTGGAAAAAATTGCATGATAGGCGGTCAAGTGGGAATTATTGGACATTTAACAATTGGAAATAATGTTAAAATTCAGGCGCAGTCTGGTATTGCAAAAAATATAAAAGATGGTGAAACGGTTCAAGGGACACCAGCTTTCAATTATTCGGACTTTGGTAAATCGTATGTTCATTTTAGAAATTTGCCAAAAATAGTATCCGAAATAGAAATTATAAAAAAGAACACCAAACAATAAAATTAAACTATAAATTATGGTTAATCAAAAAACCATCAAAGAGGAAATTTCTCTTACTGGAGTAGGTTTACACACAGGAAAAGAGGTAAAAATGACCTTTAAACCAGCACCTGTAAATAACGGATTTACTTTTGTAAGAGTCGATCTCGAAGGAAGTCCTATTATTGAGGCAGATGCAAATTATGTTGTAAATACTCAAAGAGGCACCAATCTCGAAAAACTAGGTGTAAAAATTCAAACTTCGGAACATGTTTTAGCAGCTTTTGTAGGCTGTGATGTAGATAATGTGATTATTGAACTTAACGAGTCTGAGCCTCCAATAATGGATGGTTCCTCTAAATATTTTGTAGAAGCCATTGAAAAAGCAGGAGTTGTCGAGCAAAATGCGGAACGTAAATATTATGTCGTTAAAGAAATAATATCATTTCTTGATGAAGCTACAGGAAGCGAAATTCTAGTCATGCCTGCCGACGATTATCAAATTACAGCCATGGTCGATTTTGGAACTAAAGTATTAGGAACTCAAAATGCAACGCTGAAAAACATTAACGATTTTAAGACCGAAATTGCAAATGCTAGAACGTTTAGTTTTCTTCATGAGCTAGAAACACTATTAGATAATGGTCTTATAAAAGGTGGCGATTTAAATAATGCAATAGTTTATGTAGATAAAGAAATTTCGCCAACTACCATGGAAAACCTGAAAGTTGCGTTTGGTAAAGATAAAATTTCGGTGAAACCAAACGGAATTTTAGACAACCTCACCTTGCATTATCCTAACGAAGCGGCACGACATAAATTATTGGATGTACTTGGAGATTTAGCTTTAATAGGAACACGAATAAAAGGAAAAGTTATAGCCAATAAACCTGGACATTTTGTAAATACACAGTTTGCAAAGAAAATGTCTAAAATAATCAAAATCGAACAAAAAAATCAGATTCCAGTTTATAATTTAAATTTGGAACCCTTAATGGATATTCATAAAATTATGAGTATTTTACCTCATCGTCCTCCATTTTTATTTATTGATAGGATAATTGAAATGTCTGATAGTCATGTTGTGGGAATGAAAAACGTGACCATGAATGAAAATTTCTTTGTTGGTCATTTTCCAGAAGCTCCTGTAATGCCAGGTGTAATTATTGTAGAAGCAATGGCGCAAACAGGAGGAATATTGGTTTTATGTACAGTTCCTGATCCAGAGAATTACTTAACTTATTTTATGAAAATTGATAATGTTAAGTTTAAATATAAAGTGCTTCCAGGTGATACTTTAATATTTAAATGTGAATTAATCACCCCTATTAGAAGAGGAATTTGTCACATGCAAGCACATGCTTACGCAAACGGACGATTAGTTGCAGAAGCAGAATTAATGGCGCAAATCGCTAAAAAGTAATTTAAAAATAGAGTATGAATCAACCTTTAGCTTACGTTCATCCCGGCGCAAAAATTGCCAAAAATGTTGTAATTGAACCTTTTACAACTATAAATAATAATGTAATAATTGGCGAGGGAACTTGGATTGGTTCAAACGTGACCATTATGGAAGGTGCTCGAATTGGTAAAAATTGTAATATTTTTCCTGGTTCAGTAATTGCAGCTGTACCTCAAGATTTAAAATTTGGTGGTGAAGATTCACTTGCAATTATTGGCGATAACACTACTGTAAGAGAATGTGTTACCATTAATCGAGGAACTATTGCCTCAGGTCAAACTAGGATTGGAAACAATTGTTTAATCATGGCAACAGCGCACATCGCTCACGATTGTCATATTGGTGATAATGCCATAATTGTAAATGGTGTTGCTCTTGCAGGTCATGTTATTGTAGGCGATTATGCAATAATTGGCGGTTTAGCTGCTATTCATCAGTTTATACATATTGGCGAACACGCTATGGTTTCTGGAGGATCATTGGTACGAAAAGATGTGCCACCGTTTACTAAAGCAGCAAAAGAACCTTTATCATATGTTGGAATTAATTCTGTCGGTTTGAGAAGAAGAGGTTTTACTACTGAAAAAATCAAAGAGATTCAAGATATATATAGAATTTTATACCAAAAAAATTACAATACTACACAGGCTTTAGGCATTATTGAAGCCGAAATGGAGGCAACTCCAGAGCGAGACGAAATAATTCAGTTTATTCGAAACTCGTCTCGTGGCGTCATGAAAGGTTATTCCGGAGGATATTAATTAAAAAAAAAGTTTAAAGTTTAAAGGTTTAAAAGTTTCAAGAATTTGTACAGAATGAATTACTCAATAAATAGTACTATTAAATAAAATCAAAAATAAAAATGGCTTCTACATCAGATATTAGAAATGGATTGTGCATCAAATATAATCACGATATTTTTAAAATAATTGAATTTTTACACGTTAAACCAGGAAAAGGTCCTGCATTTGTGAGAACAAAAATGAAAAGTTTAACCAACGGAAAAGTACTTGAGAACACCTTTTCAGCAGGGCATAAAATTGATGAAGTTCGCGTGGAAACACACACTTTTCAATATCTTTATGCAGAAGGAAATGATTTTCACTTTATGAATACTGAATCTTTTGAACAAATTACATTGGATAAAAATATTCTTGATGCACCCGATTTGTTAAAAGAAGGTACCAATGTGATGGTGCAAGTAAATACCGAAACAGATTTGCCACTATCGGTAGATATGCCTTCATCTGTAATTTTAGAAGTAACTTATTCTGAACCAGGAGTTAAAGGAAATACCTCTACAAATGCTACTAAACCTGCAACTGTTGAAACTGGCGCAACAGTTAATGTTCCTTTATTTATCAATGAAGGAGATAAAATAAAAATTGATACAGCTACTTCATCTTATATGGAACGGGTTAAAGAATAATTTTGTTTCAAGTTTAATGTTCTGTCTAATTATTAGTGAATTTTAAACTTGAAATTTGAAACAAAATCTAAAATGAAATTTTCAAAAACACATTCGCTCAAAGAAATTGCTACAATTCTAAATTGTCAATACATAGGAAACGACGATTTTCCGGTGGAAGGAATGAACGAAATTCATGTCGTTACTGCTGGTGATATTGTATTTGTAGATCATCCTAAATATTACGAAAAAGCACTACAATCGGCAGCAACTGTTGTTTTGATAAATAAAGAGGTCGATTGCCCAGAAGGAAAAGCACTTTTAATTTCCGAGGATCCTTTTCGGGATTTTAATACGTTAACAAAACATTTTCGACCTTTTCAAGCTACTGATCGATCTATTTCGGTCTCTGCAATTATTGGCGAAGGAACTTTCATTCAACCCAATTGTTTTATTGGAAATCATGTAAAAATTGGTTCAAATTGCATCATACATTCTAATGTTTCTATCTATGATGGATGTATCATCGGCGATAATGTTATCATTCAAGCGGGAGCAATTCTTGGAGCAGATGCTTTTTATTATAAAAAACGACCCGAAGGATACGACCAATTACTTTCTGGTGGGCGTGTTATCATCGAAAATAATGTGGGTATTGGCGCACTTTGTACTATTGATAAAGGAGTAACGGGTGATACAACAATTGGTGAAGGAACAAAAATAGACAACCAAGTACATGTGGGTCACGATACAGTTATTGGAAAAAAATGCCTCATTGCGGCGCAAACAGGAATTGCAGGATGCGTAATTATTGAAGATGAAGTTACTATTTGGGGACAAGTGGGAACTACAAGTGGCATTACTATTGGAGCAAAATCAGTTATTTTGGGTCAAACAGGAGTTACAAAATCTGTAGAAGGAGGAAAATCTTATTTTGGAACGCCAATTCAGGAATCGCGAGAAAAACTAAAACAATTAGCCAACGTCAAGCGCATTCCAGAAATTTTAAATCATATAAAAAAATGAACGCAAAAGAAGTAGTTCTAGAATTTTATAAATCAGATAATTTATTAGATAAAGTAGCTGTTAGCCATTTGCTTCATCCAGAAGTTTCTGTAGATTGGAACAGTTCAAAAGGTTTTATTCAAATGAATTATGACGATATTCTGAATTTAACTGATGAGTTAAGTCGTGCTTACGTAAGATCTAAAGTTCGAATAAGCCATATCATAGCTGAAGATAACTTAGTATCGTTACGCTATTCCCATTTTGTTAAAACCATCGAAAACCCGAGAGAAGAAATGCTGTTGGCAAACTTTTTTGTAATCTGGGAAATTAAAGATTCAAAATTATACCGTGGTTTTCAAATGAGTCAATTCTCATAATTTAAATTATCAAAATTCTATATACTTGATAAGAGTAACTAATTACTATTTACTACTTTTGCGTCACAAATAAACAAAACTTACCAAATTTTCATACTATGAGTGTTTTAGTTAATAAAAATTCAAAAATAATTGTCCAAGGTTTCACAGGGAGCGAGGGAACTTTTCATGCCGAACAGATGATTGAATACGGTACCAATGTTGTTGGTGGTGTAACTCCAGGAAAAGGTGGGTCAACCCATTTAAATCGTCCCGTTTTTAATACCGTTAAAGATGCTGTTGAAAAAGCTGGAGCCGATACCACTATTATTTTTGTACCACCAGCTTTTGCAGCCGACGCTATTATGGAAGCAGCCGATGCAGGAATTAAAGTTATCATTTGTATAACCGAAGGAATTCCGGTTGCTGATATGATTAAAGCAAATGAATATATCAAACGTAGAGATTGCAAATTAATTGGTCCAAATTGTCCAGGAGTAATTACGCCAGGAGAAGCAAAAGTGGGAATTATGCCTGGATTTGTTTTCAAAAAAGGAACTGTTGGGATTGTATCTAAATCGGGAACTTTAACTTATGAAGCTGCAGATCAAGTGGTAAAACAAGGCTTAGGAATAACTACAGCTATCGGAATAGGCGGTGATCCAATTATTGGAACCACAACAAAACAAGCCGTAGAAATGTTGATGAATGATCCTGAAACCAATTGTATTGTAATGATTGGGGAAATTGGAGGACAATTAGAAGCAGATGCGGCAAAATGGATTAAAGCTGATGGAAATAGAAAACCAGTAGTAGGTTTTATTGCTGGAGAAACTGCTCCTAAAGGAAGAACTATGGGACATGCAGGCGCAATTGTTGGTGGTGCTGATGATACTGCCGAAGCTAAAAAAAGAATTATGCGCGAATGTGGAATTCACGTTGTAGATTCTCCAGCAGAAATTGGAAAAAAAGTAAAAGAAGTTTTAGGTTAAAATATATAACTTCAATCATATAAAAAGTGTTTCAGAATTTTCTTGAAACACTTTTTTGTTTTTAATACAGTTGTAATTCGTATTTTAAATTCAAAAGTATAACTTTGCCACGCAGACCGCCTTATCGCTTTATGATGAACTTATTTCAGTATCTTATGTTTTTTGTTTAATTTCATAAGATTCCGAATCAAGTTCGGAATAGAGAGGAAAGTCCGGACACCATAGAGAAGCATAGCGGATAACATCCGTCGATTTCATCTTTATTGCTGAGATTAGGACCAGTGCAACAGAAAGTATGTACAGATAATGCTGTAGTGAAACCAGGTAAACTCTATGCGGTGAAATTTCAAGTATATCGACATTTAAGGATTTCTCGTCCGTTGTCGAAGGGTAGAAAGATGGATCTCGCGGGTAACTTCGAGACTAGATAAATGATAAGGAAATGCTAAAGTTAATTTAGTATTTACAGAATCCGGCTTACAGGTCTGCATTTTTTTCAATATATATATTCTTTAAAATTGATGCTTTTTGGGTATCAAAAAGTGCTATAATTTTAGTGGAATTATTCCAAAAACAATTGATATCGTACTTTGTCAATTCTACTTTTTAAACTAAATTTGTAACAACTACAAAACACAACCCAATGATTTATTTTTTTGGAGACGAAACACAAACTGTTTTTGCTGTTCAAACTCAAAACAAGCTCACAACAGAAACCATATTAAAGCTGAATTGGCTTTTTCAATCACCACTTATTTCAGATTTAGCTACCAATACTCCAAAATCCGCCTTGTCGGATTTTTTTGTTGGTCCACGTGCCACAATGATTACGCCTTGGAGTACAAATGCTGTTGAGATAACTCAAAACATGGGAATCGACACCTTAGTTAGAATCGAGCAATTTCAGAAAGTTACAGCCTATTTTGATGATTTTGATTTGATGATTTCTCAGAAATATGCCGAGTTAAATCAGGATATTTTCACTAACAATATCAAACCCGAATCGATTTTAGAAATTGATGATATCGCTTCATATAGCAGTAAAGAAGGCTTGGCGCTGAGCGAAGAAGAAATTACTTATTTAGAAAATATATCAAAAAAAATAAACAGAAAATTAACTGATTCCGAAGTATTTGGGTTTTCGCAAGTCAATTCAGAACATTGCCGACATAAAATTTTTAATGGCACATTTGTAATAGACGGACTTGAAAATGAAAGTTCATTATTTAAAATGATTAAAAAAACAGCAGTTGAAAATCCTAACGATATTGTTTCGGCTTATAAAGATAATGTAGCTTTTATCAAAGGTCCTATTGTTGAACAGTTTGCTCCAAAAAGTGCTGATAAACCAGATTATTATGAGAAATCTAATTTTGAATCAGTAATTTCATTAAAAGCAGAAACTCATAATTTTCCTACTACAGTAGAACCCTTTAATGGAGCAGCAACAGGATCGGGTGGCGAAATAAGAGACCGACTTGCTGGTGGTCAAGGCTCACTTCCACTTGCGGGAACTGCTGTTTACATGACATCTTATTCTCGTTTAAAATCTGATAGAAATTGGGAAACTGGAATGCAAGAACGAAAATGGTTGTATCAAACACCAATGGATATTTTGATAAAAGCATCAAATGGAGCCTCCGATTTTGGAAATAAATTTGGACAACCATTAATTTGTGGTTCGCTTTTAACATTTGAACATGAAGAAAACAATCGAAAATTAGGCTTTGATAAAGTAATTATGCAAGCTGGTGGCATTGGATTTGGAAAATTATCTCAAGCAATAAAAAAGAAACCCGTTGCTGGAGACAAAATAATTATTTTAGGTGGTGAAAATTATCGAATAGGAATGGGTGGCGCAGCAGTTTCATCTGCCGATACTGGAGCTTTTGGGTCGGGAATTGAATTAAATGCCATTCAACGTTCTAATCCCGAAATGCAAAAGCGTGTTGCAAATGCCATTCGTGCCTTGGTTGAAAGTTCTGAAAATCCTATAATTTCCATTCATGATCATGGCGCTGGCGGTCATTTAAATTGTCTGTCAGAACTTATTGAGGAAACGGGTGGACTTATCGATCTAGACAAACTTCCCGTTGACGATCCTACTTTATCTGCTAAAGAAATTATTGGAAATGAAAGTCAGGAACGCATGGGACTTGTAATTGCAACCAAAAATATTGATTTATTGGAGCGAATTGCACAGCGTGAACGTGCTCCAATGTACCAAGTAGGCACTGTTACGGATAATCACAGATTTACCTTTAAAAGTGAATCAACTGGTTTAAAACCAATGGATTTCGCACTCGAAGATTTATTTGGAAGTTCGCCAAAAGTGATTGTAAATGATAAAACAATCACCAGAAAATATGATGATGTAAGTTACAATCAAGAAAATATTATTCAGTATGTAGAACAAATTCTAAAATTAGAAGCGGTCGCGTGTAAAGATTGGTTGACAAATAAAGTTGATCGTTGTGTAGGAGGAAAGGTGGCAAAACAACAATGCGTTGGTCCATTACAATTGCCACTGAACAATGTTGGTGTCATGGCTTTAGATTTTCTGGGTAAAGAAGGAATTGCAACTTCAATAGGTCATTCGCCTATTTCGGGATTAATCGATCCAAAAGCGGGAAGTAGAAATGCGATTGGCGAAGCGTTGTCAAACATAATTTTTGCACCCCTAAAAGATAATTTAAAAAGTGTTTCGTTATCTGCAAATTGGATGTGGGCTTGTAAAAATGAAGGCGAAGATGCTCGATTGTACGAAGCGGTAAAAGCCTGTTCGGATTTTGCTATTGAATTGGGTATTAATATTCCTACGGGCAAAGATTCACTCTCAATGAAACAGAAATATCCAAATGATCAGGTAATTGCTCCTGGGACTGTAATTATTTCTGCAGGTGGAAATTGCAGCGATATTACTAAAGTTGTAGAACCCGTTTTGCAACATGATGGTAGTTCCATTTATTATATTAATTTATCACAAGATGATTTTAAACTGGGTGGCAGTTCGTTTGCGCAAACCCAAAACAAAATTGGGACTGATGTACCTACCATAAAAAATTCTGAATTTTTTAAAAATGCATTTAATGTAATTCAGGATTTAATAAAAAACAATCAAATTCTTGCAGGTCATGACATTGGAAGTGGCGGATTAATTACCACTTTACTCGAAATGTGCTTTGCCGATACAAATTTGGGTGCAAAAATTGATTTAAATTTAGTTGCCGAAAAAGATTTGGTTAAAGTATTATTTTCTGAAAATATAGCAGTGGTGCTGCAGGCAAAAAATGATGAAATTTTCGAAAAAGCATTTCAAAATTTAGAATTTTTCAAAATCGGTGCAGTTCAAAGCGAAGCTATATTATCTGTAGAAAACTACACTTTTGACATCAGTGCTTTACGCGATCAGTGGTTTGAAACATCTTATTTATTAGATAAAAAGCAAACTAAAAACGACAAAGCATCGGAACGCTTTAAAAATTATAAAAATCAAAGGTTACAGTATAATTTTCCAAATCAGTTTACAGGAAGCATTGCAACTTTCCCACGTAATGACCGACCAAAAGCTGCAGTAATTCGCGAGAAAGGAAGTAATTCTGAGCGAGAGTTAGCAAATGCAATGTATCTGGCAGGTTTTGATGTGAAAGATGTGCACATGACCGATTTAATTTCGGGACGCGAAACTTTAGAAGATATTCAATTTATAGGTGCTGTTGGTGGATTTTCCAATTCGGATGTTTTAGGATCTGCTAAAGGTTGGGCTGGAGCATTTTTATACAATTCCAAAGCAAAATTAGCCTTGGAAAATTTCATGAAGCGTGAAGACACACTTTCTGTCGGGATTTGCAATGGCTGTCAGCTGTTTATAGAATTGGAATTAATCCAACCTGAACACGAAGTCCATGGAAAAATGAAACATAATGATTCTGGAAAACACGAAAGCATTTTCACCTCAGTAACAATTCAACAAAATAATTCGGTAATGCTAAAAACGTTGGCAGGAAGTACACTTGGCGTATGGGTTTCGCATGGCGAAGGGAAATTTCATTTGCCTATGCCCGAAGAAAATTACCATATAGTGGCTAAATATGGTTACGAAAATTACCCGGCAAACCCTAATGGATCTGATTTTAACACGGCAATGTTATGCGATACAACGGGACGTCATTTGGTCATGATGCCACACATAGAACGTTCTACCTATCCTTGGAACTGGGCATATTATCCAAAAGATAGGGTTGATGAAGTTTCTCCTTGGATGGAAGCTTTTGTGAATGCCAGAGTTTGGATTGAGAAACGATAAAATTTAGATTTTAATTTTTGAATTTTTAGTAAATGAAGCTTCTGCCAACTATAATTCATTTCTATTTTGAATTACGCTATTAGTATCAGACTTTGTCAATCCTTTAGCGAATTGAGTAACTTTAGTACTCGATGTATTTATTTTGGAAATTTTACTAGTACCCGTTTTGATATTCTTTAAGATATAAATTGTTACCATTGGATACTAAAAGTGTTTTATTTTAGTCAACCTATTTTAGGAAGAGACAGTAACCAACTCAAACTATTTCTTAAAAAGCATTTTAAAAAGACTCGCACCTATTTTGCGTTGCATACCGCTTTTGGTAGTTGGAATGCAGGTACTTCGTGCAAAACTTTGTTTGGCTTGAGTGATTCCTAACAATCTGTTTAACGAAAATGAAAATCCAAATTTGCCCATAATGTTTTGATTTTAATTTATTTTTTTTGTTTTATTTAATTACGAATACCTGATAGCACATGTTGCAATAAACATTAAATTTATTATAGTATTTTTTTTACCTCGTCTTTGCTACTTAATTTTTTAATTACTAAAAAAATCATAAAAGAGTTTTTGACTATAATTTTTAGAATTGATTGTAGCTAATGCTATTCTATACATGAAAGCATAAGAAAAACTACTTTGTATGCCTATAAAATTTACTCCTTTTGGTCTAAATTGGCCATTTAGCTGTAAAGCAAAAAACATAATTTTTGAAGAACCTAACACAAGAAATCAGAAACAAGAAAAAGTGAAAAATATAAATTATTATATTAATTATGTAAGGAATAATATTTAGAACTAAACTATCTTCATACTTGAGTATTTCTACTATGATTAATATTTAAAAAAAGGAAAGTCAATAAAATCATCAGAAATTAAATCTGATGGAACTTTTGTAAAAGAATAATTTAATCAATTTTGACACTTAAATTAAAGGGAATTTTCTGTACTGCAAAATTCCCTTTTCATTTGAATATCAAAGAAGCATTTCAACTAAAATAATAAATAAAATTATGGATAAGGAATTAATAAATAGAGTTGCTGGATTAAGTTTGTTGTTTTGGATTGTTAAAATATTTTCAACAACGGTTGGTGAAACTGTTGCTGATTATGCTTCGGTAAATTTGAACTTAGGTTTAACTTTAACTACGATAGTAATGGGTATTGTTACAATTTTAGTAATCCTCTGGAATTTTAAACAAAAAAAATATTTTCCGCCATCTTATTGGTCCTTAATTGTGATGATGAGCATTGAAGGAACATTAATAACTGATATTTTAGTTGAAGTATTTACTATTTCTTTATTGACCTTGGACATTATTTTCGGAATAGCAATGGCACTAGTATTTTATTTATGGTATAAGAAAGAACAATCATTGTCTATACATTCGATAAGCAATAATAATAGAGAAAGATTTTATTGGATAATTGTTTTAACAACGTTTGCTTTGGGCACTGGTGTTGGAGATACAGTATCAGAATATTTACAAGTAGGCTATCTATACTCTTTATTTATTTTTGGATCCGTTTTTATTCTGGCTGGTGTGTTATATTATTTTAAAATTATAAAAGATGTTTTAGCATTTTGGATTGCTTTTATTGTTACAAGACCAATTGGTGCTTCGTTAGGAGATTTATTGATCCAAGACCCAAAGGACGGCGGGTTAGGAATTTCAGTAGCGATAATAAATAGTATTTTTTTTATTGTAATTATAGTTGCTGTAACCTTTTTAACAATCAATACATCTAAAAACACCACATTGAAAATTAATCCCAAATAGGGAGGGTTTACAATCTGCGCCTTCATTAAATACCAACTTTACTTTAGTAAACCAGTTGGTTATACTTATTAAAAACGTCAGTTCGAGTGTTTTTTGTGTAGTAAAATGTTACAAAACTTTTCGATACGCTTCGCACTCGAAGTGACGTTTATTGAGAACCGTTTCTACTAAAATTTTTATTGTTCTGTCACCCTGAGTGAAATTGAAGGACGATTTTCTATCTAAAATCGCTTGAACTGACAAAAAATTATCATCATAAACTAATTGCAACAAACAGGTTATACTAAATCTTTTTATTTAATCGCGTCTTAGCGTAAACAACTTTGTGAGCACGGATTACAAATCCGCGATATCGTTGTGTTGACAAATCCGCACCATCTGGGTTACAAATCCGCGCTATCGTTGTGTTGACAAATCCGCACCATCTGGGTCATAAAATTTGTTCCTTGTCCTAAAACAAAATACCATTTCCCTTTTTGTTTTATATAAGTTTCTGCCCTAATCACTTTAAAATAAACATCTCCATTTGGTGATGAAAAAACAACATCAGCAACTTTGGTTTTAATGGCTGTTGTTCCATTAAAAATCCTTAACAATTCAGTGCCAGGAACTGATGCTACTGATTTAAAAGTTAAACCATTTTTTACAAATTTTTGAAGTTCCTCGTCAATTCCATATGATATAGTTCCGTCAGCACCAATACTAACAGAATTGTCATTTAGAGACAGTGATTTGTCAAAAATATTAGTAATCGCATTGATTATTTTTCGATCCTTGGGATAATCAGTTGTATTATATTTTCCTTCAGGAACTATTTGTGCAGTGACTTTTAAAGTTGTCAAGGCAATGATAAAAAAAATTAGTTTCATTTTTGATATTTTATTGATTAGATTCATTTAAATTCAATTTTAGTTGGTTTATAAATTCTTTTCTCCTTATGCAAATTGCAATTCCCATCAATAACCATGTAAAACCTCATAATCCAATGAGGATGATACAAACGGATGCAATCTGAAGTTTTTTAATTTTAAAACTATTTAAAATTTCTATGATTTTAGTTTTAAATATTTACTTTTTATAATTGGTAATTATTAATTTTTTTATTTTCCAATTTTTAATAAAATCTAAATCAATAAATTTTAATAATGACTTGTAGTCTACTTTAAGAATTATGAAAGGTTTAAAATTGTAAAGGTGGTCCAACAACTTTCATTCCGTGTTCAAGAGATATTTTATTACCTTCTTCTGGCGTTGGCTTAAAATTTGGATCACCAAGAAGTCTGAAAAAATCTTCCATTTTTCCTGATGGCTGAAAAAAAAATAACATCTTTCCTGTATCAGAAAGTTGTGCAAAAGCATGGGGAACAGTTCTTGGTAAAAAAATAGTGTCTCCCGTTTTTAAATTATGCTTTTCATCACCCACTTGAAATAGATATTCGCCCTGAACGATAAAAAATATTTCATCTTGATTAGGATGAATATGTAAAGCAGGTCCACCTTTTTGGTTTCCTATATATTCAAAAATTGTCAATTCACCGTTGGTATCTTTTTGTGAAACTTTAATGTCATTAGGGCAATTTCCAAATAACATTGTTTTTTCGCCAAATCTACTTTCGTTTGCTTTCACAACAAATCCCTTTTTTGGTCTCTTTGGCTTTTCGGCTATTGCAACTTGCCCGACAAAAAGTGCTGGAATTGCTAATGCTGTTGTCAATAAAAATTTCTTACGTTCCATATGTCAAATTTAAAATTAGAGTTTATTTTTTAGTTTACCTATTGTAGAATTTTGTTGGGTAACACAGTAATACCTATGCGTAATTTATTATTTAAAAATCTAAATTTCTAGGCTCTCCGTTTAAAGCTCTACCTTCTAAAATTCCGTCATAATATAATTTTCTAACACCATCCAAACGTTTTTTTACATCTACTAAAAACCCCATTTTTTTATTAAATAAATACTGTTCATGAGCCAAAGGTAAATGTGCTGCTATTTTGTTATTTTCAAATTTAGTGTATGCTTTTTTTAATGCCTCTCTAAAATCATAATGAGCTTCAATAGGAATGTACTCATTTTCTTCAATCATTCTGTTAACAAGCCTGTCATATTCTGTATCTTGATTTTTTCTATTTTTATCATCTTCATTATAATTTCTAATTTTTATTTGCGTTTCTCTATCCTCAAACGTATCTACAAAAAACATAAAATCTTTTTCATCATAACTGCTTATTGAAGGTCGTTGATCAATCGGTTGAGGTGGAGTTGCAACTGCAGCATTTTTTTGCTCTTCGGCATTTTTTTTCCGCAATAAGTTCATATAAAATTCTTCTTTTTCGCCTCTGATGTTTGGCAAAAGCAATAGCGAACCACTTCCTGTTCTTGAGTTATGAAACTCATACCATTCGGGCATCATGCAGTCTTGATTATCGTCTGTACTGGTATATTCTTCTTTTAATTCATCATAATCTTGGGCATTATAGCTTTCAAACCCAAAGTAATCATCGCTTTGATATAAAAAACTTTGATAGAGTTCTATGTCTTGCTTGGTAAGCGGTTCTATAAAAGGGCAATTGATAATGCCACCACGCCAACATTGAAAATCATAACATATTTCGACACCTTCTAGGGTAATTTGCTCAGCTCGCCAGAGACATTGTAAATCAAAAAGTTTTTTGTGAAGTATAATTTCTAAATGTTGGTGGGCTAGGTTAATCCATTTATCGCGGCGTTCTTCAACTCTGCGACTATAGTAGTCTTTCCATAAATAAGCTTGGTATTTCTTGTCTATGTACGAATTTATAAAATTTTCGACAGACCTATCAGTATAGCCAGCTAAAAACTGTTGCATCGATTGGTTTTCACTAATTTCTTTGCGCCATTTTATTTTTAATTGGTTTTCATCAAGCGTTTCATTAATCCCTTCTTCTGCATTATTTTTAGTGTTGTCATCATAGTGTTCGTCTTGATTATTGTGGTGCTCTTCCATACTACTACTATTTTAGATAAAATTAAATTTATAAATTATTAAACATTTCCATTGCATCCTATTGGGTTTGTTTAACTAACTTGAAATCAAAGCTAATAAAAAAAATAACACCTGCAAGATGTGATTTTTATCACTTCACTCTTTTTTTGTCATTCAGACAACGGATTAATCACACAATATAATCAACACAAAAATTAATGAAAATATTATAAACTAACACTTCACGTAAATTCCCAACCCCCAAAAGATTTTAAACCCTTGAGGGATAAGTGTTTATCAAAAATTAAAATCTCTTGGCTCTCCATTCAAAACTCTACCCTCTAAAATCATTTTTTTATCTTCCTCAATCATATTTAAAAATGGATTTCGTTTCTCTTTTTCATGCAAACCATGTTTAGTTTTATAAAGATATGCTTCATGAGCTTGCGGTAATGCTTCTACTATTTTACCAATACAATAATCATTATACGATTGTTCGATGGCTGCTATAAAATCGGCGTTGGCTTTCATCGGAATGTATTCTTGTTGTGCTATCATCTGATCAAAATAATAACGAATACCATAGTCCAATCTACTTTCAGCTTTAGATTCAATAGTATAATATTTGTGTTTTCTTTGATAATCGGGTGTTTCAAATTGGGTTACAAAACTTTGGATAATTTCAAAATCATAATAGTTAATAAAAGGTCTATCATCTGATGGTATAATAGGAGTAGGGGCAGGAGCAACAGATTTTTTTTTCGCTTCTATTTCTTGTTGCGCTAATTTGGAATAGAAGTGTTCTTTATCACTTCTAATAGTAGGCAAATCAAGTAAGTTTATTGTACCCGTTCTTTCATAATGATAGTCATACCATTCAGACCGCTCTTCTTCATCTACATTAGGAGTAACATGGTTTTTTTTTAATTTATCATAAAATATAAAACCATCCGTATTGAGGTCATCGAGAATAATATCATCTTGAAGCAAAAAGTCTTGATACATCTTTATTTCCTCTAGCGTAATGGGTTCTATAAAAGTACAATTAAATGGATCGCCAAAAGCGCAATTAAAGTCATCAGATGTTTCAACCTCCGGTACTTTTACTAAATTAGCATTCCAAAGGCATTGCAAATCCACAATCTTTTTTTGCAATATAGTACTCAAATGATCTTGACATTTTTCTAGCCATTCTTCTTCGATAGTTTTATCATTTTTTGAAAATTTATTATGAGTATACCATACATATTTTTTATTGATATAATAACTTATAAAACCTTCAATAGCATATTCTCCTTTTGATTTTAAATAAGCTATAGCTGCAGTATTAGCATTAATCTCCTCCCGCCATTGCGATTTAAGTTGTTTTTCTTCAAGAATATTTTCAATATCCTCTTTTGTCCAGGTATTAATTCTATTAGTTAAATCATCATTATTTTCTGAATTTGCCATAACGTTCAAGAATTAAAAATTAAAATTACGTTCTTCACCATTAAGTTCTCTTCCTTTAAGTATTCTTTTGGTCAAAAAAACTCTTACATCAATCATTTCATCTTTCTTACTTTCAAACGAAAGTCCCATTTTTTTGTGAAACAAATACTGTTCATAAGCAATAGGCAAATGCTCGGCAATTTTATTCAAATAATAGCGGTTGTATCCTTTTTCTAATGCTTCTCTAAAATCATAATGACTTGGCACGGGAACCAAATCATGCAACCCATTCAATTCTTCGAGCAATTCATAATAACGCATCGCATCGTTATCACTACCCAAGTACAACTTGCTGTGCTGATGATAGTTTTTTTGTGCTGTTTCATCTTCAAACGTGGTTACAAAAAACTTGATAACTTCATCATCCAAATAATTAAAATAGGGTCTAGGCTCCGAAGCCACATACTGTTCGGGCTTTTCTTTTCGTTCTTTCTCATGAACTAAATTCATATAAAAATCTTCTTTTTCACCTCTAATATCTCCCATCAATAATAATACGCCTTTGCCAGTTCTCGAATTATGATAATCATACCATTCGGGCATCAAGTAGCTTTCTTCAATATTCTGATTTCCTTCTTTAATTTCATCATAGTTCTGCCAGTTATCAAATTCAATATCGTTGCGGTCAAGTGCATCTTGCATTAAAAAATCGTGATACAAGTCAATTTCTTCTTCTGTAATTAAATCTAAAAACGGACAGTTAAACACATCATTTTCCCAAATTTCAAAGTCATAACAAATTTCAATTTCTTTAAAAGTTAGCTGTTCTGCACGCCACAAACACTGCAAATCAAACAGTTTCTTTTGCAAAATAGCTTCTAACTGTTTGTGCCCTTCATCAATCCATAGTTCTCGTCTAGCTTCATGAATTTTTTGATACATATCACCATACTTATGCCAGCCATATTTTGAATGAATATAGGCATCAAGAAAGTTTTTTTTTGCACCCTCACGATAAGGCTCAAAAAAAGGATTGACTGCCTCATTCTCGTCTAGTTCATTGCGCCATTGCAGTAAAAGCACTTTGCGTTCGTTAATAGAATCAATTTTATCGTCAAATCGATCCTTTGGAGATTCCATATTACCGTCCATACTTTATAAGTTTTAAATCAATACAGGATAAAAATAAAAAAAATAATAATACAAAACTCAATCCTAAATCTAAAATTCTTAATTTTCAATTCGTAATTCGTAATTCTCTCCTCCGACCCTTCGAGTTAATTTTCAAAATAAAAATGCAATTTTTATTTTAAAATTTGTATCGAACACTGGGAAGCACAGCACTCTTTTTCCAGTAGTTCTCGATTAGCTTCGCTCAGTTCGGCTTTGCCTCGTGTCAATTTTATATTTTAAAAACTAGCGTTTTTAAAACAGAAAATCACTCGAAGTGACGGTAGGAATAGCGATTTGGTTTAGTAGTTCTAACACTTGTATTTTAAAGTTCTTAGAATATTATATATCACTATTTCCACCGCGTCACTTCGAGTGATTTTTTAAAATTGCGTTTGAGCAATTTTAAAAAAATGTATCGAGAACTGGGAAGCACAGCACTCTTTTTTCAGTAGTTCTCGATTAGCTTCGCTCAGTTCGGCTATGCCTGGTCATAATTTTGCTCCACTTTGTTGTACAAAATTACTCGAATTGCCGGGTTGCAAATCTGTGCAATGCTTTGAGGAAATAACCAAGCGATAAGGGTTGTGTAATTTAAAGTAATCAACTCAAACTATTTCTTAAAAAGCATCTTAAAAAGACTCGCACCTATTTTGCGTTGCATACCACTTTTGGTAGTTGGAATGCCGGTGCTTCTTGCAAAACTTTGTTTGGCTTGCGAAATCCCCAACAATCTGTTTAACGAAAATGAAAATCCAAATTTGCCCATAATGTTTCGATTTTAAGTTTTTTAGTATTACTTTATTTAATTACAAATCCCTGATAGCGCATGCTACAATAAATCTCAAATTTACTACTAAATCTTTTTATTTTACATCGTTTTTGATTAAGAGACTTTATAGGCATGGATTGCAAATCTGGACTATCCTTTGGAGGACAAATCAAAGTTAATATATTAAAATTTAATTTTGGAACTCCTAGCATTTTAATAAAGGAGTTTTTTATGGGTTAATTAATAGTAGATCTAGCCAGTTTTAAAAACCTGTTAAATGAACTTGTACGATTGGAAGTTTTGATTTTACAACTAAATAGGAAATTTTTTAATAAAAAAGTCCCACCGAAGCAGGACTTAAGATTTTCATCTACGGCATATAGCCTTATTGTGATAAGATTAAAGATTAGAGATTTTTAACCTAAAACAAATGTATAGAAAAAATAATTATAAACAAATGCAATAAACTTTAAAATGGTTAAGTTTTTTTTGTTTAGTTTTAAAACTTGTTAAAAAATAGAATGATATGGCAAAGATTTTAGGATTGGATTTAGGGACAAATAGTATTGGTTGGGCGATTGTTGATAAAGATGAGAATGAATTTTCTCTGGTAGATAAAGGAGTAAGAATTTTTTCAGAAGGAGTAAAATCGGAGAAAGGAATTGAAAGTTCAAAAGCCGCTGAGAGAACTGGATATAGAAGTGCAAGAAAAATAAAGTTGAGAAGAAAGCTTCGCAAGTATGAAACTTTGAAAATTCTTTCCGAAAATGGAATGTGTCCATTATCTGTTGAAGAGGTTGAAGAATGGCGTAAATCTGGTTTTAAACAATATCCATTAAATCCAGAGTTTCTAAAATGGTTACGTACTGACGATGATCAAAATATCAATCCTTATTTTTTTAGAGATAAAGCAAGCAAACAAAAAGTAACGCTTTATGAATTAGGAAGAGCCATCTATCATATTGCTCAAAGAAGAGGGTTTTTGAGTAATCGTTTAGACCAATCGGCAGATGGAATAATAGAGCAACATGCTCCTAATATTGAAAGTAGAATAGAAGAAGCTAAAACTATAAATGAATTGGCAGTTGAAGTAAAAGATTATTTTGATGGATTAGACATCCTTGATAAAAATTCAAAAGATTTAGATGAAGGTGAAAAGAAGTTAAAATCATTATTTAATGCTCTTGAAAAAATCATTAACTCAAATGATTTTGAAAAAGCGAAAGTTGAAGTAATTGCTCGACTGAATAGAAAAGAAGACCAAGGAGCAGTTAAGCAAGAAATAGGAGAGATTTCGCAAGCCATTAAAGATGGTGGTTTTGAAACTTTAGGGCAATATTTTAGTAGTTTATATAACAAAGGAAAAATAAGAAATCATTATACTGCCAGAGAAGAGCATTACTTAAAAGAGTTTGAAGTCATTTGCGAAAAGCAAGGAATAATAGGAATTAATAAGGAGGAAAAATTACCTGAAAAACGATACACCAATTTAGCTAAAGCTTTATACAGAGCAATATTTTTTCAACGTCCGTTGAAATCACAAAAAGGTTTGATTGGAAAATGCTCTTTAGAAAAAAGTAAAACCCGTTGCGCAATATCCCATCCAGATTTTGAGGAATACAGAATGTGGTCCTATATCAATACTATTAAAATTAAAACTCCAGAAGATGAAAAACTTCGCTTTTTAACTTCAGACGAAAAACAAAGATTGATTCCTAAATTCTTAAGAAAAAAAGACAATTTTAATTTTGAAGATTTAGCCAAAGAACTAATAAGTAAAGACGCAACTTTTGAGTTTTACAAATCTACAAATGCACAAGCAGTAAATTATTTATTTAATTATAAAGCAAAAGATACTGTTTCGGGTTGTGTAGTTTCTGCTTCATTAAAAAATGTATTTGGCGAGGATTGGAATACAAAGCAATGGAAATATCAAACTAAAAATGCTAAAAATGAAACATTAAGCAGAACTGTTGATTATAAAGACATTTGGCATTTGCTTTCTGTTTCAACATCTGATATTTATTTAGAGGAGTATGCTAAAGAGAAATTGGAATTAGACCATAAACGAGCTAATTCTTTTAGTAAAATAAGATTGAAAAAAGATTTTGCTAGTTTAAGTTTGAATGCTATTACAAAAATAACACCTTATTTAAAGCAAGGGTTATTATATTCTCATGCAGTATTTATGGCTAATATCGAGAACATTGTGGACGAGCACATTTGGAAAAATCCACAAGAGCGTTTGTATATTCAAAACAAAATAGCTGAACTTATTGACAACAATACTTTTGAAAATATCAAATTAGAAATTATCAACGGATTAATTAAAGATTGCAAAGTTGATAATTGTTATTATTCTAAAGAAGCAGAAGCAACATACAAATCAGATTTAGAAAAAAAAGTAGTCTATGTTTTTAGAAATAATGAAAATCAAAAAGCTATTATAGAAGAGTTGTTTCCAAAATTTCTAGAGCAATTAAAAAAATACGAATACATCACTATTAAAAGATTAGACGAAAAAGTAGTTGAGTTTTTAAAAGGCGAAAATGAAGATGGGGAAATCTATTGTAGTAATCAAAACCGTTTAAATAAATTATACCATCCATCAGACATTGAAGTTTTTAAAAAGAAGATTATCAAAGATGAGTTTGGCAATGAAAAAGTAGTTTTAGGAAGTCCATTAATTTCATCGATTAAAAACCCAATGGCAATGCGCGCTTTGCACCAATTGCGCAAAGTATTGAACACTTTAATAGTGGAAGGATTGGTTGATGAAAAAACTAAAGTTCATATCGAGTTAGCTCGTGAGTTGAATGATGCTAACAAACGTAAAGCTATTCAAGATTTTCAAAATGACAATAAAAAAGACCGTGAAAAATATAGAGAAGAAATCAAGAAACTCTATTTTGAAGAATGCAAAAAAGAAATTGAACCTACCGAAGATGATTTGTTACGTTATCAATTATGGATTGAACAAGACCGAAAAGAGATATATGAAGAAGGTCGAAACATTAGTATATGTGATATTATTGGAGCCAATCCAAACTATGATATTGAACACACTATTCCAAGAAGCATTTCACAAGATAACTCCTTAATGAATAAAACGCTTTGCAGTCAACGTTTTAATCGTGATGTAAAGAAAAATAAAATGCCTGTTGAGTTAACTAACCATGAAGAAATTAAACTTCGTGTTGACCATTGGAGAAAAGAAGCCGAAAAAATGACATGGGAAATAGAACAAATTTTAAAATCAACGAAAGCAGCAGCAACCAAAGAAGCTAAAGACAAAAAAATAAGAAGAAGACATTATTTGACTTTAAAACGGGATTATCTTAAAGGAAAATACGAACGTTTTATTTGGGAAGAACCAAAAGTAGGTTTTAAAAACAGTCAAATTCCAGATACAGGGATTATTACTAAATATTCTCGTGCTTATCTTAACTCTTATTTTAATAGAGTAGATAGTGTAAAAGGCGGAATGGTTGCCGAGTTTAGAAAAATTTGGGGATTGCAACCCTCATATATTAAAGATGACAAAAAGTATTATGAAATTAAAGACCGAAGTAAACACACCCATCATACTATAGATGCTATTACTATAGCTTGTATGACCAAGGACAAATATGATGTTATGGCAAGTGCTTGGGGTTTAGAGGATGATACCGAAAAAGAAAACTACAAAGCGGTTAAAGCATTATTAGAGCAATCCAAACCGTGGAAGACATTTACCGAAGATTTGAAAAAGTTAGAGGAAGAAATATTGGTTTCGCATCATACGCCCGATAATGTCAAGAAACAATCTAAAAAAATAATTAGAATTAGAGGAAAGAAACAATATGTAGCCGAAGTGGAAAATGATGCAACAGGTAAAACGATTGCTAAAAAAGATGCACACGGGAAAGTGATTTATAAGCTAAATAATAAAGGAGAACGGATTCCGAGATTACAACAAGGTGATACTGTTCGTGGTTCGTTACATCAGGATAGTATTTATGGAGCGATTAAAAACCCATTGAATATTGAGGAAATTCGATATGTGATTCGCAAGGATTTGGAAAGTATCAAAGCCACTGATGTTGAAAGTATTGTAGATGAAGTTGTAAAAGAAAAAGTAAAAGAAGCTATCGCTAATAAAGTATTACTAATTTCTTCTAATGCGCAACAAAAAAACAAACTTGACGGAACGGTTTGGATGAATGAATCAAAAGGAATAGCTATTAACAAAGTACGATTATATGCTAACTCGGTTAAAAACCCATTGCAAATTAAAGAGCATAGTGCGTTGTCAAAATCAAGACACGAACATAAGCAAAAGGTGTATGGGCAGAATGATGAAAACTATTGTATGGCTTTATATGAGCTTGATGGAAAACGTGATTTTGAATTAATTAATAATTTCAATTTAGCTAAACTTATTAAACAAGGCCAAGGATATTATCCTTTAAACAAAGAAAAAGAAGTTAAAGGCAAAAAAGTTCAAATACCTATTGCTAAAAGCAATAATCGAGATGTAGTTTTAAAGCGTGGTCAACAAGTTGTTTTTTATGATAAAGATGTTGAAACCCCAAAAGATATTACTGAAATTATTGATTTTAAAGGAAGGATTTATATTATTGAGGGATTGTCAATTCAAAGAATTAAGTCAGGTAATAATGAATTTGAATATGGAGTTATTATGTTAAGGTTTCATAAAGAGGCTCGAAAGGCAGATGAAATAAAAAAAGATAATTTTAAACCGGACGGGATTTTTAAATTAGGAGAAAATAAACCAACAAGAAAAATGAATCAAAATCAGTTAACTGCTTTTGTAGAAGGAATTGATTTTAAAGTTATGCCTTCGGGTAAATTTGAGAAGATATAATTATAATTTTGTCATTTCGCCAATAAGGAAAAATTGCATAAAGTAAATTAATATGAGATTCCTCCTTTGTCGGAATGACAAGAGTACTCAAAAAGTTCTTTGACATAAGATTTTCATAATTTTAAACAGCCAAACCACAACTGGAAGTTATGGCATCTGCCTTGCAAAAGATGCAGTAACTTACAGTTGTGGTTTGATTAAAGATTAGAGAACACGATATTTTGATATTGGTACACGCAGACGAGTTATTAGTTGTGGTTTGATTAAAGATTAGAGAACACGATATTAGCAAAGCAACTAAATACTTTGCCTTTGTCGTTGTGGTTTGATTAAAGATTAGAGAACACGATATTAAAAAGAAGTTAGAAGCAGAAGGTTGGTTAGTTGTGGTTTGATTAAAGATTAGAGAACACGATATTACGTCTGTCATTCTCAGACCAACCTCGAGGGTTGTGGTTTGATTAAAGATTAGAGAACACGATATTATAAAATACAAAATAGGTTGAATGAACTATGTTGTGGTTTGATTAAAGATTAGAGAACACGATATTGACACAATAGCAACTATAACCGAATCGATAGTTGTGGTTTGATTAAAGATTAGAGAACACGATATTGCTATTGATAAAAGAGTTTGTAAATCATAAGTTGTGGTTTGGTTAAAGATTAGAGAACACGATATTATTCCGCTGTCATCACCAGAATAAGTTATAGTTGTGGTTTGATTAAAGATTAGAGAACACGATATTTAATTGCGTGTCAGATATAGTATTGCTGTGGTTGTGGTTTGATTAAAGATTAGAGAACACGATATTTATCTTTAATCAAAGGCAATACATCACTAAGTTGTGGTTTGATTAAAGATTAGAGAACACGATATTTACGGGATTGATATAAATAACAGCGGAACTGTTGTGGTTTGATTAAAGATTAGAGAACACGATATTCGTAATTCACGAGCCAATTTACACGTACTAGTTGTGGTTTGATTAAAGATTAGAGAACACGATATTATTACTCTAGCAACTTGGAAGCAAGTAGGCGTTGTGGTTTGATTAAAGATTAGAGAACACGATATTTAGTGGGTATGGTTATCTTCATACCTTATAGTTGTGGTTTGATTAAAGATTAGAGAACACGATATTAATCAGGCTATACCAGCAACACCCTCATGGGTTGTGGTTTGATTAAAGATTAGAGAACACGATATTATAACATCAGTTGTGTTATTAAAAGCTAGGGTTGTGGTTTGATTAAAGATTAGAGAACACGATATTTTTATAAAAGTCGTTAAGTAAATCTTTACCGTTGGGGTTTGGTTAAAGATTAGAGAACACGATATTCATAGAAAAATACAACGGAACGGAAGGCTTGTTGTGGTTTGATTAAAGATTAGAGAACACGATATTCTGCTCACTTACTAAAGAACAATTATTAAGGTTGTGGTTTGATTAAAGATTAGAGAACACGATATTATTCCATCGCTGGTTCGTTTACAAGCGATAGTTGTGGTTTGATTAAAGCTTAGAGAACACGATATTATGCCGAAAGCGTTGTTATCAAAAGCAGACGTTGTGGTTTGATTAAAGATTAGAGAACACGATATTTAATCCTTTCGACACAAAGTAAATAGGGTGTTGTGGTTTGATTAAAGATTAGAGAACACGATATTAATAGGGTTGGTTATCGCAGCGATAGTTGTGTTGTGGTTTGATTAAAGATTAGAGAACACGATATTTAAACTCATTTCGTGAGCCTTCCGCTTCTGGTTGTGGTTTGATTAAAGATTAGAGAACACGATATTCAGGAATATTGAATTTGAAACGATAAGTTTGTTGTGGTTTGATTAAAGATTAGAGAACACGATATTTACTGCTTCAATCCAAAATAACTCATGCGTGTTGTGGTTTGATTAAAGATTAGAGAACACGATATTTTGTAACGATTACCGCCAAGGCAAGCGTAAGTTGTGGTTTGATTAAAGATTAGAGAACACGATATTGATAAAGACCTCGATTGGATGAAAGGACTGTTGTGGTTTGATTAAAGATTAGAGAACACGATATTACAAAAGAAGTAGTTTGTGATTCAGCTTATGTTGTGGTTTGATTAAAGATTAGAGAACACGATATTTAATTATCCAACTACCTGCACGTTCAAACGGTTGTGGTTTGATTAAAGATTAGAGAACACGATATTAACAATTTTCAATTAGCCGTAGCGGGAACAGTTGTGGTTTGATTAAAGATTAGAGAACACGATATTATAAGAGGAATAACAGCGTTACGTCGTGTAGTTGTGGTTTGATTAAAGATTAGAGAACACGATATTGCATCCAACAATGTCGGTGTTATTGAAATGTTGTGGTTTGATTAAAGATTAGAGAACACGATATTGATTCAATTTGCACAAAACCGCACGGCATAGTTGTGGTTTGATTAAAGATTAGAGAACACGATATTAGTTACGCCGTTAGCTTCTAATAGTCAAGCAAATAAAGGGTTATATCGTGATAAAAAATGCTTCTTTTTTGCAGTGATAAGGCAAGATTGAAGCATTTTTTTAATTCAAAGTGTTGTGGTTTACAAACACCAAGTGGTTATTTTTTAGCGGAGTGTTTGTGAATCGAAAAAATAGTAACCCTCATTTTCTATTCAAATATTTCAAATTTTTCGATTTGATTAAAGATTAGAGAACACGATATTAGTTGCGCTGTTAGCTTCTAATAATCAAGAGAATAAAGTAAAATATCGTATAAAAAAAATGCTTCTTTTTTGCAGTGATAAGGCAAGATTGAAGCATTTTTTTAATTCAAAACAATTCTAATTGTGTAGGTTGTGGTGCTTTTGGCACTTCGGCTTTACCCCAAAAGTTAAGGATATTGCCAAATTGTTTATCGGTTATTCTAAGTACGCTTACTTTACCTAAGGGCGGCAATAATCGGTGGATTCGTTTTTCGTGCACATCGGCACTTTCGCTACTGGCACAATGACGCACGTAAACAGAATATTGCATCATACTGAAACCATCTTTAAGCAAGTTGTTTCTAAATCCAGACGCATTCTTTTTGTCTTTCTTTGTTTCGGTCGGTAAATCAAAAAATACAAATAGCCACATAATTCGGTATCCGTTTAGCTCCATAATTTTGGATATTTTATTTTCTTTCTTTCGCCTGTATAACATTGTTGTAACGAACTAGCTGTTTTTTGAAGAGCAACCATCAAAGGACTTTTTTCCTCTTTGAAGTAAACAGTTCGGGTTAGTATTTGCAAAAGCTCCGATTTAAGAACCGTGTTCAATTCCTGTTCGTCATAGTTTTGCATAAGTTCAAAAACCTTTTCATCCACAATAGGGCGAAAAGGTTCCATAATATCATCAGCCAAAGCAAAAGCATTATATTTACTTTTATGATGAATGCCTAGTGTGTTCAATAATCCACTTCCTGATAAAGCTCTTGCCGTTGCCGCACGAAGAATAGCATAACCATAATTTAAAAAGTTATTGGGATAATCGCCAAACCGTTCTCGTTTAAACTTTACTTCAAAAAAAGATTTCCAATACTGACTGGCAGCAACGCCTTCCATATTACTGCTGTCACCACTCAAAACTTTGCTTGCTAAAAATTCAAAACTATTTTTACTTTTAGTTATTTTTTCTAACAAAATTCCTTGATTAGTAATTTTCTCAATAATGGTTTGTTGCCACAATTGTTTTTTTAATGGTATGCTAGTCTCAATTTGGTTTTTAAAAATTTCTTGTTGAATATGATGACTGTTTAGATTTAAAAACATTCCGTTTGGCAAATGATTTGAATTGCAAACAATCACAGAAGTATTATTTTCAATAAGTAAATTCATTGCAGGAATACTTAGATAAATCTCTGGATGGTCAATAACCAAAAAACCAATGTCTTCAATAGGAATGATACTCTCTCTAATATCTGATTTAATAACTAACTGTAAATTTTTGCCTGTTAATGAAGCTTTGTTTTCGAGTAAAATTGTCTTTTTTAGCATAATTTTATTATTAGAAATATCTAAATTACTAAAAATCAATAAGTAAATGATTTAAAGGAAATTTTTTTATTTCAATAATAATTACAAATATTAAAATGTTATTGAGATTTATTTATAGAATCACCCGCAGTGTTGGTTGAATTATTTTACGGTTATTAGTTCTAACGTTTAGTTGTAGATGGAGACAAGTAGCGTACTGTTTACAAAAATAAATTCTTGTAATCCTCAAACTTAATAATAATCTGACACACAAAAAAATATTTTCCCTTTCTGTAATTCAAAAAGAAGCATTTAGCTGGTTGTTCTTTAAAAAGTTGTTACCAAGAAACATAAAAAAAATCCCAAGTGTTTTTTTAACACTTGAGATCTCAGTTCATAATTGTACTACGGTATAACTAACTCCGTTAATAATATTATGCAATAACAACAGTACCTAGGTATTGGCTGGTTGCGTACAGCTTATCGTTACTAGCAACAAAAGTAGCCCAAACGTGAACGCTACGTCCTGTTAAAAACGCAGGGACTACAACGTTGGCTGTACCTTGGTTACGCATACCAGCATCTAACGATTGCACTACCGTTTTGGTAGTTTCTTCATAAAGTACTATTACCAGTTTGTCGGTGGTTTTGGCATCACCTTGTGCGCTGTT
>JACMPO010000044.1 GCA_014377455.1 Flavobacterium sp. | reverse complement strand
TCGACAGCTAGAATCATAATTTAAATTTAACGTTGCAAAGGTACGAATAGATTTTTTTTAATAATTGTTTTGTATAAATTAAAAATCATTCTATATTTGCACCCGCCAACAAGTTCAGCGAACTCCTATGAAATTAAGAGCAAAGTGAGCTATTAGTGAGGTACCTTAGCTCAGATGGTAGAGCAATGGACTGAAAATCCATGTGTCCCTGGTTCGATCCCTGGAGGTACCACTTTAAAAATCCGTAACAAGCCTGATAAATAAGGAGTTACGGATTTTTTATTTCCATTTTGTACGATTACTGTACGGTAAAATCCTTTTGTACTGTAGTGATTGTTTAAAACCTGTCTACAATTGAATACAATCCTTTACGATTAATTTTAGCTGATAAATTCCATTCTTGATACAAAGGTAACATTTCACAATAAACATCGTTATAAGGCTTTGCAAAGCCTTCCTTTATCATAATTTCGTTTAATATCCTACCATCTTTTAGAACTAAATAACCCAAATACCTTCCGTATTTATCCAAAGTATTATTTTCCTCTTGAATTAAAGTACATATTTCATCTAAATTGACATTAGTTTTTAAAAATTCTAATGATTGATAACCTAATTTTATTAATAATGATGCTGGCATTTGAAGTTCCTTTTCATCGTTTTTTACTTTTTTACAATAATTCATTTCAGGCGCATCAATTCCGTATAATCTAATTTCAAATTCCTTTTTTGTTATAAAATCTTCAACGATCAAACCGTCACCATCAGTAAATTTTTTAGTTTTCAGAAGAATATTTTTTGTTATTGTCATAATTACTTTAAATCGCCTTGTATTGCTTTATTTATGTTGTTGCTTGTCAATTGTTTAGAGTGTAAATTTACAATAAAATTGTATAATTACTAAAACAAACAACAAATGGCAAGACAGAAAGGACATATTAAATATGTCGGGACGTTAGGTGAAGTTCGTCACTTCAAAATTAAAGGTAACGAAGGTTACTTTGCAGGTCTAAAAGGTGGGCCAACAGCGGAACAAGTAAAAACTGCCCCAGGCTTCATTCGTACTCGTGAGAATATGAGTGAGTTTACAGCTTGTGCAAATGCTGGAAAGTCTGTTAGAATTGGTTTATCATCATTGATGAAACAAATGTCAGATAGTCAATTGACTGGGCGACTTACAGCAATTATGAAAAAAATAAATATTGAGGATGGTTCAGAAGCTAGAGGGCAAAGAGCAGTTTTAGTATCACAACAACCACAGTATTTAAAAGGTTTGGATTTCAATCGTAACATTTCATTTAATGGAGTATTTAATGCGCCATCAACATTAACAGGTACAGTTGATAGAAACGAAAGTACATTTAGTATTCCAGAATTTAATCCTATCACCAATATGAATATTCCTTCTGGAGCTTCACATTTCAGGATTATCAATGCATTATCTGTTGTTTCGGACACTATATATAATCCTACTACTGGATCTTATGAGCCTGCTGAACCTTCTTTAAATGAAGTGTCAAATATCGCTTACTCGGATTATACTCCCGTAAATGAACTAACATCATTAATCGAAGTAACTGCTTCTTTGCCTGGTGCTCCAACATTAACATCCAATGTTGCAGTTTTGGGTAGTATTGGAATAGAATTTTATCAGATTGTTGGTTCCAATTATTACTTATTCAATGCCGGAAATGCATTAAAAATCCAAGAAGTTTTCTAAAAACACCATCAGTTTACAATATTGCAAAGTCAACCCTTTCGAAAGAGAGGGTTTTTTATTTTGCACTCATTTCTCTATAATGTGCAATCATATAGGAGTTATGGTGCATTTAAGTGCGGAATACGTATTAGTCAATCTATTCGTAATTATGATACAATATAAACAGTCCTATATCAATCTTCCATTTGATAATTTGGTAAAATTCGGTATGGTGTCGGATTTAAAATGAGGCTATCGCTTTACTTTTTTCCATTAAATTTTTGAAAAGAAAAAAAGAAAAAAAAGAAAGTCGTCGTAAAAGTGGAGGTTTCAAAAGAAGTCAAGTTTTTTTGAAAAAATACTACCCGATATATCAGCGGAAATGTGGGCGTGAAAGCGGAATTGAATGTTCTTGCGAAACGTTATGGGTGGAGATTTTTTCAAAAACCCGTAGGGCTTGAACTTTACTTTTTGAAACCGTAACTTAAATTTACTTTCTTTTTTTTATTTTTTTTATAGCAGGATGTTTCTTGAGCGGTTTTTCTCTGGGATGCTTCTTATGATTGCTGCGGTTGTCTCGCAAGGCAATCAAACACCCCCAAGCACCGCAAAGAATGGAGCTAAAATGTAGCGATAGCGTAATTATAGCGGAATGTATGAGGAGCGAAGAGGCGGTGTTGCGGCAATCGAACAGCCACGCTAGACCGAGAATGGAACGTAACGATAGTGAAGAGGAATGAAGGGATAGCAGCGTGTAACGGCGGGGAAAAAATATAAGTCAGCCGAAGGCGTTCCTTGATTTAGGGCAAAGTGAAGTTTTTACTGAACGGTGCCAACCCGGATGGCTGTGCGAAGGAGCAACCGCTGAAAACACTGAGGGCGGCAGACATAATACTGCTGGAATGTAGAGAAAGGAAAGAGAGAGCTGTCAGCGTAATGAAATGGAGCGGTAAGCGAACGAATGACTGTAACGAAATGAAGCGGTATTGTGGATGCATAAGCCCGACCGAACGCAGGGTAGAGACCGTGTGAAGATGAGGAACGAACAGCGGAAAAAATATAGCTGCTTATTTTCAAGCTGCTATATTTTTTTGTGCTGTGAAGTGTCTGTGGAACGGAGGGAAACCTGATAATTGAATTGAAATAATAGATTGCCTATTTACCAAAAATGTTCTTATGAAAATGAAAGGTTGACCGACTGGAACAGCCGAACGGAACAAAGGGAACGACCGAAGAGAGACCGCTTGATTGCCCGTGATGTTGTTTACCATCTTTTGTATTCTAATATCTCTATTTACTTTTTCGAATGTTTCATCCTTTTTTTTAGTAATTGATCAGTCAGTGTACATTGTAACTTGAAACACTAATGCTTTTTCTTTGCAATTAGGGCAATAATTATTAACTGAATTTAATTTTAAATTAAAATTATCAATAGTTGGATTTGTGAAATTATTTCCTTTTAAAACATCATCAGTATAGAAAAGATATTTATTTGAATTTTTGTGTTCCAAATAGTTTATGTTTTCAAACTCTAATGTTTCTTTATTGATAGCTGGGACTGGACAATTAGTTTTGTAGCTAAATCTACCACCACCATAGCTAAATTCATTAGAAAAACCACACGATTTACATTTTGATTTTATAACATTTCCCATTGATAAATTATTTAAAAAATTAATAAAGGTATGCCATTTTCTATTCTTCTGACCAAAACTCTATTGTATTGGGGTTCATTATTAAGTCTGAAATGCGATCGAGGTTGAATGTTCTTTCTTCTTCACGTAAGTAACAATAACCATAAACACATAGTGAATTGAATTGTCCCATTGTTTTAAAACCAGTAGGATTTATTGTTCTTAAACTTTGCATACCACCTTCAAATTGAACAGACTTATGGTAATTGAATTTTATATTTACATTAAAATTTATTGCTAACTCAATGTAACCTTTAATTGTATCAAATTCGTTTGTTCTTACTTTTTGTTCTTTAGTTGTATATCGATTTTTTAAAAAAGCTAAATGTTGTTTTTTGAGTTCAATTGCATTTTTATTATCTGAATTTATTGTTATTTCATTGGTTATAGATTCAATTGCTTTTATGAAATGCCTTATTTTAAAATATGCTTGTGATAACCAATAATTGACAGAGTTCGAATTTGGCTTTAAATTATTGAAAACTAACCAATCTTTAATTGCGTTTTCGTATTCCTTTAAATCATAATAAGTACTTCCTCTCCAATAATAAGAGAGAGCATAATTACTGTCGTTATTTATTGAACTATCATAATGGTTAATCGCTTCTTTTAATTGATTATTTTGTTCATAAGCTCTTGCTAAATCGAAGTGAATTTTTGCACTTGAATTATCAAGTTCAATTGTTTTTTTATAATATTCAATTGCTTTTTCGAAATCTTTATTGTCTGTAAAGTTTTTTGCTAGAGTTGTAAAATCTTCCGTATTTATTTTTCTTGTGTAATTGCAGTAATAACTGTTGTTACAGGAATAAAAATAACCATAAGGACCTTTTCTTTCAATTAGTTTACCATTATCGCACCAATCACATTTTATTGATGTAATAGGTTCGTTTTCTTTTATTTCATCAACAAATTTTGAAGAGTTCTCAATGCTTGATAAAATATGAATGTGTTTTTTTGCTCTTGTTACTGCAACATAAAATAAACGTCTTTCTTCCCCATTTGGAAATTGGTCAGCTTTTGATAATAAGAAATTTAATAATGGGTCGTCTGATATTTCAGAAGGAAAACCGTAAGTTCCTGAATTACCATTTAAAATTATAACGTAATCTGCTTCTAATCCTTTAGCAGAATGGACTGTCATAAAATTCAAGTCTAATAGATCATTATTCACATAAGTGATTTTGTAAGGTCTATTTTTATTGTCGTATCTAATGTTGATATAATTTAACTTCGTTAAAGCTTTATAATCAAATTCATATCTACCTAAAAATAATATTGAAGTTTTACTTTCTGGATTACTTTTTATGATTTCCTTAAACGCTTTATCAAGTGCTATATATTGATTCGTTCCTTTTTTATCTGCATCATTATATTTATGAAAGGTTATTGCTTCAACATCACTTTGTTTATTTGATTTTAAAGATTTTACAATTTGATTTGGATTTTTAAGTATGAAATTGCTTGAAACATCAATCAGTTTATTGTCGAATCTATAAGTTTGCTCAATGTAATAAATATTCGTTTTTCTATTGAAATCTTTTAAAGTTGAAGTTTTAAAATATTCTTCGAAACCTGTAAATATACCAATATCACTTCCTGCAAAACGATAAATGGATTGCCAATCATCACCAACACAAAATAGTTTAGTTGATGGTTTTTGGTCTAGTAAAGCTTTGATTAATTGATAACGGGATTTAGAAATGTCTTGAAATTCATCAATAATAATGTAATCATAATCAGAAGTATATTGATTAGTTGTAATAGTTTTAGTTGCTATATTAATCATATCACTAAAATCAATTTCCTCTTTTTCTTTCAAGTAGTTTTCATAGTTGATATAAATAGGCTCAAATATTTCTAAAAAATAAGTAGCTCTTTTGTCATTGTCTTTTATAGCTTTAGAAGCTAGTGTTTGTATTTTTTCATTATTTGATTTAAAAAGCACCAAGAATGTGTTGATTAATTGCGTAAATACATCAATATCTTCAGGAATGTTTTCTGCTAAATAGTTCCATAAATCATCATCCGATAATGGATTCAGTGTTATGTTATGATTAGTAAGCTTATCCGTTAGATTGGAAATTAAATTCCCTTCTTTTTGTTCCCAAGAGTAGGTTTGTATGAGTGTAGTTTTATTTGCTAAATGTTCTGCTTTTTTCCATTCAATTCCTTCTGAATATTTTTCTTGTGCTGTTTTAGTTCCGTCACCTTTAAACCAATCAGGTACTTTACCATTTTTATCAATACCAAAATGTTCAATATAAATATCATATTCCGGTAAATAAAAGTCTGGCTTATATTGACCAAACATTTTGCTTGCCGTTTTGTATTGGTATTTTTCTTCGTATTGGTATTCTATTTGATTTCTAAATAAAAAATTAGCAATTAATACCTCTTCTTGGCTTTTGAATTTCTCACGATATTTTATAGGTACACCTTCTTTTGTTGTAGTGTTAATAATTTTATATCCTTCTAATTTTTGTTCTTTAAGATAATCGTTATGCTCTGCATCAGTTTTAAATTCCTCTAATGATTTGTATGGTTTTAAAAAATATGATAAAAAATCTAATAGTTTATTTGAGTAATTTGCATCCTTTTTTGAGTGGTTTATAAAGGATTGTAACAATGATTTTATATCAACTTTCTTTGGATCAAATACTTCAGGAGCTTCACCATTTACTTCTGCAATTATATCTTTACCAAGTTTGTGAAAAGTCATAACCGGTAAGTCAATATTCATTTTCATTCTAATCCTATCAATCATATCTTTTGCCGATTTGCGAGTGAATGAAATCAATAGAATTTTACTTTTATCTACATTCAATCTTTCCGTAAGATATTTTACCTTTCCTGCAATAGTTGTAGTTTTTCCTGAACCAGCTCCTGCAATAATAAGGTTATTGTCTTCATCTATCACAACCGCTTTCCTTTGCTGTGCATCAAGTGATTTACCTTCAATATCGCTTAAAATATTATCTGAAGTTTTTAGTTCTTTTATTACATATTCGGTATTTCTTTGTTGAATACTACTTTCTAAACTATTAAAATTTGATATAAATTGGTTTATGGTTTTTATTTCCTTATCAAAGTTAGGTAAGTGATTGTATTCAAGAGTATTGATTTTTTTTGATAAAGGATTGTGAATCTCCTTAAATTTATATAAATCGTAATTGGATATAAATTTTGGACTTTCTATAAAGACAGAAAGTGCTTTGTTATATTCGTCTATTTTAGAGAATAAAGGATTGAGTTCGCTCTTTTGATTTTTATGAAGTTCTGCAAGTGCAATTCTTTTTAATCTTTCCTGTTTTTCAATGTATATGATTAAACTAATTACTAAAACTACTACTATAATAAATATATATATCATTCGCTGCTATTGAAATGTTTATATAAACCAAAGGTTATCTTTATCAAAATCCGGGAATATTTGCGCTACCATTTCCGGGTATTTTATGTTTACTTATAGGTTTTGTTGTTTGTGATTTCTATTAAACACGCTAAACCAATTTTTATTTTATTGTTTTTTTTGTTTATCGCTCTCGTTTATGGGCACGGATTGCAAATTTGCGGATTTTTTGGACTAAACGAGGTTTTTGTGCAGTTGAATGAGGTAATAATTATTAGAAAAATTTACTTTATAAAAATAAATCTTTAATTTCTTGTTCAATATCATTACTTAATAACAAACCTTTTTTAATTAATTCAAATTCAGCAATATCTAAAACACCTTTAAATTTTATTTTACTATTATTATATAAATTAACAAATTCTAATTCGGTATATAAAGTATAATTATTACAATTAATGAATGTTGGGAATTTTAAAAAGTCATATTTGTTATAATCTAAAGATGCTAGAGTATTTTCGTCATTTTTAGATTTGATTATATACTTTTGAATTGTATCATATTGTTTAGTACAACAACTAAAATATAATAGCTTATTATGATTTTTTAATAGAACAAAATTATGAGGTTCATTGGAGAGTATTTTATTGGAAGTGAAATAAAAAATATTTCCACCAGAAAGCAAATTCTTGATTAACAAATTGGGCAAATCCATAAAAAGAAATCAATTAACAATATGCTGGATGAAATGTACTTTGATATTCTTTAATGTCATTAATTTCTTCTTCAGAATTGATAAAAAGTTTGGTGCAGTCATTGAAATTGATATAAAATAATTCAACATTAATTTTATATCTCTTACCAATTTTTAACTTCTCCTCGTATTCTTTCCATTCTGGAAATGAGTGTGAAAGTTCAGACAACTCAAATTCATTATAAATACAGTATGAATTGTAAATAGTATGTAACACTTTTAATTCATTAGATGAAAACACCTTGTTATTAACTTCGTATTTACTACTAATTATATAATTTGTTGATAGTGTTAAATAAATATTCCTATAGGTTAGCTCTTCTATCGAAATTTTTAAACCTTTTATTAAATCAAGAGTACAAGATGCAACTGGTCCTTTTTTAAGTGCAAAATATTCGTCTCCAGTAATAGTTCTTCCGTGGTTTCTTAAATGGTATCTGTCAGATAACCAAATAAGTTTAAGAGCTTTCATATAATTAATCGCTCCACCTTCTAAAACTGCTAGGTAATTAAGTGCTTGAACAGATTTTTTATAATTAAAAGTATTCATATAATTATAATTAAGGGTGCAAATGTAAGTAAAAATACGAATTAAAAAGAATTAAAATACAATCTTATGAATTATTTACCAATACTCAATCAATTTTTGTGCCTAATTTAATGTGTTAAAGCTAAAACGTTTAGAAACTATTTCACTTGACTGTAGATCATTCTATTCATTTAATTTTTTTTAATTCTTTTATTTTTCTAAAGCATCGAGATATTTAATTTCATTTTCAAAAACGTTGACGAATGGCTTTAAATCACTTACACTTATAGGCAAACAATAATATAGTAAATCTTTTACGTCATCATATGAAAACACTTCATTACTAATAAGTTCGCTAACAACATCGTCTATCAATGATTTGGGATAGGGATAACCATTTAAATCCCCTTCAAATACTCTAATTAAAAGAAGCCTTTTGGCTATTTGTATTGATTTATTACGGTAAATAGCAGTTCTTAATTTTTCTATAATTAATTGTATGTAATCATCATCGTCATCATAACTATTAAGCTCATAATCAAATGTGGCAAGAATGTACTTTGTATGTGGCATATTTTTTTACAATTTATAGTTTAATAACTGCTCGAAATGGTTCTAAGTTGTAATTCATAATTTACCTACCTACTAGCCGCTTTATCCAATCTTTCTTTTACTAATTCTGCTGTAGCCCAATATACTTCTTTCCGTTCCTCGATAGATAATTCTAATTCATCAAAAATTAAATCGTCTAATTCTTTTCTGTCTGGTAATGGATAGGGTTCTTGCAATCTAATTGGATGGTTTTTGTCGAAACCAAGTTCTTTATAAATCGAATAAATATTGCGATTTAAAATTGGTAAATTTTTATTTAATGAAAATATTAATGTATCTTTTGTATAAGTAGGATTTAATTTAATTGCACCTTCACCAAGATTTTTCATTCCTAATAATTCCCAAGAAAGCATTGTTATTGTTGATTGAAACGATTGCGGTTTTATATCTTTATTTGTAAAATATCCACAATTTAAGTTTGCATCAAAAAACATTTTAGCATCATTAATTATAGTTTTTGGGCTATCATTATTTATAAGTGGAAAAACAAAATCTGGTGTTCTTTGACTTGGAACTGAATACCATAAATTTCTAGAAGCACAGGAAGCTTTTTTATGAATTCCTTCTTTTTCCCCTTTGAGAATATATTTTAAAGCATTTGTTCCCTCAATTTTGTTTTTTGGTTCATCACATTTAAATAAAAACCATTTTGTTTTTGATTTACTAGTTAAATATTGAATACATTCTCTAGGACTTTTGATGATTGGAATTAAAAAACGACTTTCAATTTCATTTTTTTTAACCGTTTCTTCATCAATATAAAAAAAGTCGTTTGCACCAGTTTTAATACCAAATCTAACATCAGCAACTTGTTTAATTGGAAGTAAAATATTGTTTCCTTTTTGTAATAGTGTAAAATAGATTTCTGGTGCTCTTAAATATTTTCCACCCCATTTATTACTCTGATAACTTACTGTTTCTGCATCATAACCTTCATCCCAAAGTTCTTCATTTGTTTTGGTTATGATACGATAATGAGGCATAAATGTATTCTCAAGGCAATGTTCTTGTTCAATTAATAATGGAGCATAGGCAGTATAAGTATAGTCTGCTTTGTTCATTATAAATTTAATTTTTTCACCACTTGGTACAAATGTTTTGAGTTGATTTTCTGTTAAATTAGTATTTGTTACCGCAGAATGAAAATAGATTATTGTATTTACTTTAGCTGCAAAACTTCTAATATTACAATCGTAAACAGCATACAATTGCGTATGTTTTAATAAAAAATGTTGCACAAAACTACCATATTCTACATCGAGCCAAGAATTACTAATAATGAAACAAAATGTTCCTTTTGAGTTTAATAAAGTTGGCATCAATAGCTGAAAATAGACATACAAATCACTTCTGCCTGGCACTTTATCGCTATAAATATTGATGGTTTTGTTTTTTCCATCGATAACTGTTTTTGCTTTTGTACCCAAAAACGGAAATGCTTCATAAACTTTTGCCGAGAGTTTTTCTTTGTATTCTTTACTTACTTTGGCTTTTTCGGCTTTGTTGTCTTCTTTCAACAATCGTTCTAATTCTAAAGCATTATCGGCAGGTAAAATGTCTTCTTGTCGAACATACGGTGGATTTCCTATAATTAAATCAAATCCAGCATCTTCTTTGGTAACAAAGATTTCCATAAAATCAATATCGTAACTAAATGGTATTCTGCCTGTTGTTTTTATGACATTTAAAAACTGTTGCAATTGCTCATTTTCTTTTTCAATATCTAAAATTAGATTATCAAATATTGATTTATTTTCGTTATTTGGACTATCAAAAAGAGCAAATTGACCATCGCCTTTTCTAATAGTAGCAATTTGCTGAATATTCTCAATTTTAAGTTCGTTTATAAAATCTCTAAATACTCTTAATTCTTCTTCTTTTAGTTGTTTATAAGTCGTTTCACTTTCTGATTGGTTGGTAATAAATAGTTTTTTCTTTTTGATAAAATCATTTAATTTCTTGGTTACACCGCTATTTCGTTTTCTGCCTTTAAACAATGTTTTTAGACTAAAATTTTTCGAACCAATTTCTTGCAGCAAACTATTTCCTTGTCGCAATTTGAAATCAAGATTTGGCAAAAGTGGTTCTTTGGTTAGTTGTTCGGTAGTGAATTCTGCTTCGGCAATCATATACAACCAAAAACGAAGTTCAGCAATACGTACAGCCCATTCTTTAATATCTACGCCATAAATACATTCTGAAATTATTTGTTTTTTTAATTGAAAATCATCGTGAGGGGTATGTTTATTTCCTATGCTTTCGTCTAAAGTTCTGATTAATTCCACTTGCAGTTGAATAACACCAATAAGCATAGATCCTGAACCACAAGTTGGATCTAATGATGTAATTGAAAGTATAATTTCTTTCAACAAAGCAACATCAACTTTGTACTTCTTGACTAATTCCAATTTTTCTGATGGTTTGTCAAAGCAAAAATGATATAAAAATTCTCTAGAAAAAGTTTTAGGTAATTTTTTATGAAGCACTTCTACAAAGCTTCTCCTTGTCATAAAATTAATTTCGGGTCTTTCTGTATAAACAATACCATTTTCAGCATCAACATCGTCCAAATCGGTAGCGTTAATCATACCTTCATACATTTTACCTAATAATTCTGGACTAATTTCCAAATTAATTTCTTCGGCAGTATCTTCTGAAATAGTAAAAATATATCCTTGTAAGAATTCAAAAATAGCATCAAATAATTCATCACTTAAGATAAAATCATCACAATCGGTTTTTGTGAACAGTCCACCATTGAGGTATGGAAAATTTAATATTTCAAGGTGGTATTTTTCTGGTAATGTTTTAAAAATTTCAGGATCATTGAATGCTTTGCCATTGAATGCTTTAAAAAAAACTTTGTTTAGCCAAAATTGGTGGAAAGTATCCTTAGTTGCATTTGATGTTTGATACGCTTGCCAAAAATGGAATAAGAATTCTTTGTCATTCATCAACCACTTTTTCTTTTGAATAAAATAGACAAACATCATTCTGTTCAAAAGATTTAAAGCTCCTTGATGCGCTTTAAGTTTATCCTTTTCTTGATTTGGATAAATATATTTAATCAGTTTTACAGAAAGTTGTTGGTAATCTTTATAGAATTGTTCATTGAGAATACTGGTGTTAAATACATTTTGCCATCCCTTATATAATCCATTAAATGTATCAACCTTGTTTTTTCGGTCATATTCTCTAATTTTTTCAATTGATAATAAATCTAATATTCGTAGATGTCCCGAATGTGTTTTATCAATATTTATATCACATAACAAAGAAACTTTACCTACTTTTTCGCCTTCTCTCCATTGTTGAACATATTGTATACGTTCACAATTTGCAAACGCTAATTTATTATCATACTTAAATATTATAACAACAGGAGTTCTTGTAAATTGTCTATTAATAACTCTAACAATGTCAGCTATTTGTGTTCTAGTTGGAGTTTTAACATTTAAAAGTATTCCAAACAATAAAACACCCTCGTAATCATTAATGTTCTTTAAAGTTATATTATTTTCTACTTCTATAAAAATGTCATCTGTTACAATCCCAAACGGAAATATTTCATCTATAATTTCATTGCATTTATTATCGCCGATAATATCAATAGCTTTTGCAGGTGCAGTTGAAATTTCATTTACTGGTACATTCAAATTTTTAAAAAATGATTGTACTGCTTCTATAAATGGTTTATTGTTAAAATCGTGTAGTAAGTTCATATTAGCTAATTATTAACCAAGTAATTAAATCAAAATTATCAAAATTAAATTTCTTTGAAACGTTTCCTTCAATTTTGAGTTTTTCAAGTGTTTGTTTCGGATTGGTCTTTAGTTTATTGATTAAATCTAAACCTGCCTTTGACATTACTTCTTTTTTAGTGCCATCTTCTAATTCAATTTCTGCTTTCGCTTGGTTACTTATCCATATTTTCAGAGCGTTACTTAATTTTTCAATGGCTTGAGTATCTCCACTTTCAATTGTGGGGTCAATTGCTCTTGGTAAAGTATAATTCCTATTAAGTTGTTCCAAAATGACCTTTTGATTGTTAGAAATTTGATTTCCTAGTAAATCAATATAAATCAACTCATAAGAAAGATAACTCGTTTCAGGATTGTATTTTTTTTGTGCAGGATAACCCAAAAGCGATATAATACCTGGTTGCATTTCGGAATTATTCTCGATTTTAATTCCAGAGAAAACACCATTAGGCATATTCTCAAATTCCTTTTTCTTTTGATTAAGCATATTTTGCAATAACTGACGGTAATTGTCAAAAGAAAAATCATCAAATCCTAATGTTTGTTCGCCATCAATATCTTGCATTGTGGTTTCCATTTGGCGTAACATATTGGCGTTTTGTTGGTCTTCGAGTTTGTCCGCTTCCGCTAATTCATTAAATTCATCTGTAAATTCATCAATAACTTCTGAACCTGATATTTTCATTATTGCCATTCTTTTTTCTACTCTCGCTTTTAGATTGATATAAGCATCTATATCTTTTGCTGGCCAAAAATTTATAGTTTGTATTTTGGTATTTGGCGAACCAATACGGTCAATACGCCCAACACGTTGTATCACACGAACTGGGTTCCAATGAATGTCATAATTGATAACCATATCGGCATCTTGCAAGTTTTGTCCTTCGCTTAATACATCCGTAGCAATGAGTATATCAATTTGATTTTCCAGTTTATTGAATGTTATTGGTTCATTTTCTTGAATGTATTTTTGCCATTCTTGATAACATTCCTTATCCGATAAATGATTGCCTGATGGTTCAAAATTAGTCCAGTTTTTTTCTTTGAATAATTTTGTATAAGGTGCAAAACGCTCTAATACATTTTCGTGTTTTTTGCTAGATTTTGTTTCGTTCCAAACTTTGTTTTCATCGCCTGAAACCATTGCAAAATTTGTAAAACCTCTAGCAGCCAATTGGTCGAATAGATATTCAACAGTATCTTTATATGCAGAGAATATAACAATTTTCTTATTACTTGTTTTTTGCTTTTCAATAATAATATTAAGTAACTCGTCTAATTTAGTATCAATAGATTTTAATTCTTTTTCTGGTTTGAATTTTTCTTTAAATTCTGATATGTTATCTAAAATGTATTTTAAACTTTTTTTATCTTTTTTGATAGCTTCTTTAAATTCAATAAGGCTACCAACTGCGTCAATTGCCGATAATGAAATGGGGTTTTTCTTTCCAAACAAAAAATTCTCAACGATACCTGTTTCATCTTCGTTTGCCAATTCTTCATCGATAGAATTGTCAAAATCAATAATGGAATTGCTGGAATGTAATTTTTGATATTCGTTAATTTTATCTAATGCTTTTTTGTGGTGTTCATAAATACGTTTTACCGTAATATCAAATGAATACCACGAACTTTCTAATCTTTTTAGCATTAATATCAACATCATTTTTACCAGAAAATGCTCTCTTTGTGCATCGTCTTTCAAAACCTCATCCTTTTTGCCTTTTTCTTTTTTTTCTTTTCTTTCGGCTTTTTCTTTGGCAATCCTGTCTCTTTCAGTTTTAGAAAAAGTATAAGTAGCTGGTAAATATGCTGATAAATTCAAATCCATATTATCAATCAACTGTGCAAAGTTTTCTACATCGCCAAATTGAAGAGGAGTTTTGAATATGTTTATCGGTTTTTTGTGAACAGGAAATGAAAGTGTATTATCGAAATTTGCTTTTACATTTTTACGAGTTCGTGCCACTAACAAATGATCTGTTAATCTAAAAAAAGCACTGTCTTTTATTTTGCTATGGAACTCTGATAGTTTTGCTCCGGGTTCAGCACTCCACTTATTGAATACGGTTTGAATTTCTCTAAAAGTACTTTCGATATTGTTTACATCTAAAGTTTCCTTAAATCCTGTATTTTCGCCCTTAGTCATCAATTTGAATTGATTTCTAATATCCTTGAACGAGTTATTTATTGGTGTTGCCGATAGTAAAAGTATCTTTATATCGCCTTTAGATTGTTGTAATATCTCTTCAATTAAATATTTGTAACGACTGGATTTATCATTTCTTAAATTATGGCTTTCGTCTATAACCAGTAACTTGGATTTATCGTTTAATAAGTATTGCAAGAAGCTATCATTAAAACCACCTATTCTTAAATCAGTATGGAATTTCACATCATAATCTAATTTGTCTTCTTCAAAAATAGAATTGTTTTTTTTGATGTATTGCTTCCAGTTTTGTTCTAATTTTTTTGGACAAAGTAACAGTACATCTGCTTTATGCTGAAATGATTTCATCACTGCTAATGCACTCCAGGTCTTACCCAAACCAACTGCATCTGCTAGAATTGCGCCGTTGTATTTGTTCAACATTCTAATAAGACTATTCACACCGCCTTTTTGAAAATCGTAGAGTTTATTGAATACAACAGTATCTTCTAATTTTATTAATTGTTTTTCTACTTCGGGATTGTCCTGTTCTTTATGGAATAATTCAAAAAGGATTTTATAATAAATTTGTTCTGGAGAATAAACTTCAAATAGTTTTGAGATTTCGTCTATTAGATATTGCTTAAAATCTTTTTGAGAAAGTTTACCATTTTCATCAATCAATGTTTTTTTAGAATGTGCTTGTGGTCTATTCCATAAATCATTAAACCAATCTATTAACTCTTTGTATTGATTGTTATTACCTGTTTCGGCAATGTTTAACTCTACATTACTTGTAGTTTTTTGACCAATACCAGCTTCGGTTAAGTTAGAACTACCAGAAATAAAGTAATGGTTTCTATCGTCGGATTTAGCCGTTTTTAAATACAATTTTGCGTGACAAAAATTAGGTTCAAGCGTTTTAGCCACAACTTTATCCAATTCTAGGAAACTAACCGCTTCTTTGGCTAATCTATTTAACTGAAAAGAGGTATCAATATCTATACTTTCATTTAATAAATCAAGTGCTTTTATCTTTTTATCAAAGTTTACAATATCACCCAATACAAAACGATAATTTTCAATTCCATCATTAGTGCTTTTAGACAAATATGCCAATGCTCCAATTGTAAAATACCCAGTAACTACATCTAGTGTTCCGTCTTCATTATATTTTGTAATCCATTCGTGGACTTTAAGTTTCTGGTTTTCGTTGTCTATTATCATAAAAGTAAGAAAATTGTATTTGTCAGTTTTTGACTAATGACCAAAAATAATATTTTAAAACTTAATTATGCTGTTTTTGTTTTTAATTAGTTTAACTTTTTGTGAGCAACATATTGATTTTAGATTTTACTTTAAAACTTAATCCGTACCTGTGCAGTTTCCATCTTTGTAATAGTTGGAATATGCACACATTTTAGATATTTAGTTCTTCGTTCAATAATTTTTCTAATGTTGGTGTGAAGATTATCAGCTCCTAATTTTTTATGATACAGTTTCTTTTGATTGTTGAATTTGTTACGGCTTCCATTTTTTAGAATGTCTTCCCAGAAATATGTACTTAAAAACTTTGTGTCAATATCTGTGGATAAATCGAATAGTAGAACATTGTCCCATTCTTTGAGTAACGAAGCTATTAGCACATTATAGTTGTCAATATTGGTTAAATCTTGCAACGTGAATAACCCTAAACTATTAATGAATTTGGCTTGTCTTGTTCTTACTTCAAATCTAAAAGTGTTTTCACACTCGTGTGGAAATTGCACACTTTTATCATATGCTTTTATTTGTTTGTAGGCTTCATTGCCTGCTTGTTTATAGTCAAAATACGTTGTGGTTCTTTCAAATTGTCGTTTTTCGTGGTAGATTAAATTATGGATTAAATCGGAAACTTTCATTCTTGGATTAATGTTTACACCGTATTCAAGATTAATAAGATAGCATTTGCTCAAATCAAGGTTAAATATATTCTTGATTTGAACAATAGCGTTAATACAATATTCTATATAAAAATCGTCGGCATTGTGCAATTCATTATTAAAAAAATAATGGATGCTTCCGCAGATTTCTAATCGGTTTTGGTATTTTGTAAAATAAAGGTTTTTGTACTTCTTGGTAAACTTTTCTTTTATTTCATCATCATACAATCTTTCCGATTTGCCAACATATTCTAATAGTTCGTTATTCCAAACGGTGTCTATTAGATTTTCATCTGTAATTCTGAATTTTAATAAATCTAGCATCTTTAGGATTTATAAATTCGGTTAATCCTTACTTACAGACTTGTAGTTCTTATTTAGTAATTCTTGAATGTCCTTTAGCCTAAAATATATTTTATTGCCAATTTGAATAAACTTGATAATTCCCGTATTTCTCCAAAACTGTGAAGTTCGTCTGCTGATTTTCATCATTTTGAGAAACTCCTCGTTATCACAAAACAAGTCGTCTGGGTGGAGTAATTGTTTTTTTGTTAAAATTGCTTTTAACTCTGTTAGCTGCTCTTTAATGTCAAGAAGCGTTTTTTCGTTTGGTTCGTAATATGGCATAGCTTACTTTTTTAATAGAGTTAAACATTCCAATAACTCACTTCTTTTGTAATACCGCCTTGCTCCTATGCCATAGGCAATTACTTTCCCTTTATTCGTCCAAGCCCATAAAGTGCTACTGTCGATTTTAAGGAATTTACAGGCATCCTCTCTTGTCAGAAGGTCTTCTGTTTCGTTTTTGTTTTGGAGTTCTTTTTGAAGTTCCAGAATTCCGTTTTTTACGGATGTGCCTATCAATTGTTGTAGTTGCTCAACAGATAGTTCTTTTAATAAGATTGCGTTGTTTTGCATAAAGCCTTGTTTTATATATTATTAACAAGGCAAAATTATTGTGAAGTGCATTCTAGTATCAACCCGACACTATTCTTTGTACGGACTGTTTTCGTTCTTTTTACAGAACGGTAAACTATACTATTTGAATAAGTTCTTTTGTAGTAGTATAGGTATTTACTTTTGGAATTGTACTACAATCGTTTAGTGTTTTTATTTTATCAAGGTTTATTCTATAGGGTTCTTTGTTAATCCATTCAATAAACATTTGAGGTTTGAAATGGTTTAAAATATATTTATCCTCAAACATTTTTCTGTATATAAAACTAAAATCTGCAATTTTATTATTGCTTTCCTTGAATTGTAAATATAATTTTTCGAATAATTGAAATGATATAACACTTGGAAATATTTGAGGATATGGGTTTGTTTGCTTATCGTTAATTGAAAGGTTATTTCCCACGGATTTATTCCCTTTTAACAAATATCTTAAATCATCAACAATCACTTTGTTTTCAACTTCCAAAAATTTATCATCTAAAAATTCTATTATAAAATCATAATATTTGCTTAATTTGTACTTATACATATAGCAAAAAAAAGTGAAATTTTTAGGGTATTTATCATTATTTACAATTCCAATATCATTGTCATCTATATCTATAAGAATTGCAAAAGTTTCTATAAACTCTTTAAAAATCTTTTTAAGATACCCTTCTAAAACAAGTGAGTGTTTTGTGGTTTCCATTAATTTTGATGTCAAACTTTCAAGCTTACCAAAAGGTTCTATTATCTCTCTATCAACATTTAAAATTTCAGGATCAGTATTTTCTATATAAATTTCCACTCCATTTTCATCTGTACTTTTAAAATACAAATCCTCTTTCATCAATTCTTTAATCGGGTTATTGATAATAAGTAAAATTTCATTGTACAGAGAAGCCTCCATTAAATCCTCATTTATTGAAATAGTTTCTATTGTTGGCTTTATTGGTTCTTGTTGTTCTTCACCTTTTATATCAAGAAAAGATTTGTAGGTTGTGTAATGAATAATATTACATACACCCTCTATATAATTTTTTATTTTTTTGTAGCTATGTCCTCTTGACTTGACAATACTTGAAAAAACATAATCTTCAATCCCCTCTTTTGCTTCTGTTGCTAATTCTACTATAAATTCTTGATAATGATAAACTACAAAATTTCTGGTTAACCAATCCCTCAACTCGCCGTCGTCTATTTGATTTGGATTATGTCTTACTAATTCTGTCAAATATCCAGCTATATCAGGATCGCATTTATCAATTTTAGATTTGTACTTTGTAATTCTTTTTTGAGTAACTTGAAGTTTCTCGGCGTCATTAGAACACAAAGAATACTCTAACCTAATTTTATCATTCTCATCTTGTTCCGCGCAAAATATTTCATTGTTGATATGCTGAACAATGTAGTCTGTCATTTCTATCTCTTTTGCACTAAACTCTCCCAATTAATTAAATTTAAGTTTCAGAATGTGAAAATATTAAAATAAATCCAAACAAACTAAAACGTATCAAAAGTAGTTCACTAATTCCATTGCCAAGTCTTTGTTGCTTTTTCCAATATAAGTCAAAAACATAGTTTCTGTGCTGTGTCCGGTAACATAAATAAGATAGGTTGTTGGAATTTTACCATAAAAATTGGTTGCAAAAGAGCGTCTTCCTATGTGAGAAGTTACTAATTCCCATTTTTTAAAAGTTCCTGTTTCTTTGCGATATATTCCGCTCTCTTCTTCTGTTTCTGATTTTTTACTTCCCGATACTTGTTCGTCAATTTCTGCTATTTCACAAACCTTTTTTATATAGGCATTGTATTTCTGGTCAGATACGGCATACGGAAATTTGCCTTTCCTTTTCTTAAGGATTTCTAATACTTTTTGATGCAGTGGTACAGTCATATTTTTACCTGTTTTCACCTGGGAAAATTCTACTAAACTTTTACCGTTTTCAACTCTTATTTGCTTATCGGTAAATCTCATAAAATCCGAAATTCTTTGGCCTGTGTAGCAGCTAATAATTAACCAATCTCTAGCATTGAGCAAACTATCGGTAAACTTGCTTTTATCTGTGTTTTCAATTTTATCTAATTCTTCAAAAGTCAAATAAATACTATCAACTTTAGTTTGCTTGATTTTTATATTGCTTAATTGAGCACTTATATTTAAGCCATTAGATTTTGCGTGGTTACATATTGTTTTGATAAATTTTAAAGCTGTGGCAATAGTATTTGGAGCATAAAGATTTTCTAAACAATAGGCCTCAAAGCTCATTTTAAAATTACCATCTATATCCGTTAGATTTAGTGTTTTCCCTGAATAATCAGCATAACGTATTAAAAGCTGTTTGATGACATTGATTTTCTTTTTGGTGTTTGGTGTTATGTCATTGTTTTTGAACTCTAAATACTTATCTAAATAGTTTATTAAGTCGGTTGGAAGCTGTTCTGGTTCAGCTTGTGGATTGTAGTAATTATAGATTTGATTTTCTAACCATTTTTTATCTACTAGGTTTGCATCAGTATTGTCAAAAGCATATAATATGAATTTGTGGATTTTACCTAATTCATCATTCACTTCAACCTTTTTGTTTACAACGGCAGTTTCTTTTATTCTTTTATTATTGTGCTGCTTTGTCCAATATTCATTTGAAACTTGCAATTTAATGTTAGAGCCAAAAACATAATCTGTATTATTATTTCTGAATAATAACCTTAATGTTAGTGGAGCTTCTTCTTTTGTGGAACGGAATAAAAAATTGATTGTTGCCATCTGTTTGTATATTTTAATTATACCCAAATATACAAAATTTGTACGATAGTTGTACGGTAAAAGCAAAATATATGCAAACTAATTCAAACCTATACAACATAGAAACACATTGTTAAGTATTGATTTTATTGACGTTTTTAACTTTTATCAATGATTTAGGGAGTTGTTATAATTGATAGTTTTGAGCAAAAATAGTACTGGAGGTACCACTTTAAAAATCCGTAGTCAGCTTATAAATAAGTGATTGCGGATTTTTTATTTGTGATTTGTATGGTTGTTTCTACTTTCAACGCATCAAAAACAACACAATAAGACTTACCTGTAAGATTTATCCTTTGTCAAAATGAAAAAAAATGAGACTTATTTTGATGTTTTATATTTTTCGCTTATCGTTCTTTTAGCGATAAAGTAATTGTTACTTAAAAAAAATAATTGTCACCTTTGAAATTTGAACAAGTTTCTTTGTTTTTTAGAATTGTAACATGCTTGCATTTCCTATAAAATCCATTTTGTAGTCATAATTTTTTGAATGTATGATCCTTTTAATCCCAAATAGTAACAAACTTGATGTTATTGTAATAATGGAAAGCGTACGAAAAAAATATTCGGAAAATCCAATAGGATTAATATATTTGTGAAACCAATCTATT